>CALZJL010000247.1 GCA_945787625.1 uncultured Prevotellaceae bacterium | reverse complement strand
TCAAAAGCCACTGTTGCAGTAACTTCCTTGTGAAGCTTGACGATGGCCTGATATGAGCCTACTTCCTTGACGTCCTTTACGACGATAGACTTGCGGTTCACTTCAAGACCCAGCTTGGCGAGCTCGTCGGCAATCTGCAAGTTGTTTACACTGCCATAGATTTGTCCTGTAGCACTAACCTTGGTAGGTATGGTCAAAGAGACAGCGTTGAGCTTTTCGGCGAGAGCCTCGGCTTCAGCCTTAATCTTGGCGAGCTTGTTGGCTTTCTGCTTGAGCTCCTCTGCGAGCATCTTCTTTGCGCTATCACTGGCGATAACACCCTTACCAAAAGGAATCAGGTAGTTACGGCCATAACCAGACTTTACGTTTACGATTTCATTTTTGAAACCCAAACCGATGATGTCTTCTTTCAGAATAATTTCCATAATACTACTTCCTCCTTTGTTAATTACTTCATCAAATCAGTTACGAATGGGAGCAGAGCCAAGTGGCGGGCACGCTTTACTGCCTGTGCCACACGACGCTGGTACTTGAGAGATGTACCTGTGATGCGGCGTGGAAGTATCTTACCCTGCTCGTTGAGGAACTTCTTCAGGAACTCGGGATCCTTGTAGTCAATGTACTTGATACCGCTTTTCTTGAAACGGCAATACTTCTTCTTCTTGGTATCAATCGCGGGAGCGTTCAAATAACGGATTTCTGACTGTGCCATGGTTATGCCTCCTTTTTATTGTTACGACGCTTTTCAGCATACTCTACTGCATACTTCTCCATCTTTACGGTGAGGTAACGCAGTACTCTCTCGTCACGACGGTAAGCTATCTCCAAAGTCTTGATAGCCTCAGGAGCTGCCTTAAACTCAACAAGCACGTAAAAACCTGTGCTCTTCTTCTCAATGGGGTAAGCAAGTTTCTTCAGGCCCCAGTTCTCTTCGTTGATGATCTCTGCACCAGTGCTGACGAGAACGCCCTTGAACTTCTCTACCGCTTCCTTCATCTGTTCATCAGACAAAACGGGAGTCAAAATGAAAACGGTTTCGTATTGGTTCATAATACGTTTTGATAAATAAATAATTTGATTTTGTGCAAAATTGCGGTGCAAAGGTAGCACTTTTATCGCACATATACAACCCTGGAGATTAAATTTTCAAAAAAAACGGCATTTTTTGTTGCTATATCTCTGTTTTATCGGATTTTTTTAGTTAATTTGCACTACGTGAAGTGGACGAATAGCTTCATGTGACCTACGGTTGAGACTAATAAAACATTAAATGACATGAATAAGACAGGTATTATCATGATTGTAATCGGTGCGTTGGCACTGGTATTGAGCTACGCATCTGACCGCTTCCTCAGTAGCGGTACGGTTGATTACAACTGGATTCAGATCCTATCATTCCTGCTCATTGTGGCGGGTCTGGTGGCACACATACTTCTCAACAAGAAAGACGGGAAGTAAACGCCTCGCCAAGCTTTTAAGGCAAGACGAGGGCAGGAAGGGAAACCTCAATAGGTTACCTTTCCTGCCCTCGTCGTATCACCACACATGATGTCTGAACTACGGCTCAGGTACTATCAGTCTGTAACCCTTACCGTGAACGTTGTTGATTTCGATACGGGGGTCAGCCTTGAGGAGTTTGCGCAGTTTGGTGATATAGACGTCCATAGAGCGAGCGCTGAAATAGTCGTCATTGACCCAAATAGTCTTGAGAGCCACTTCACGCTCCAAGACTTCATTCTGACGCTGGCAGAGCAGAGAGAGCAGTTCACACTCCTTGGTGGTAAGTTTGATTGTAGTTTCGCTTGAAGTGAGAGTCTGACGCTGGGTATCAAAGGTAAACATACCAAGCTGGTACTGAGTCTGAGGCTTTTGGTTTTTGCCTTTGATGCGGCGCAGTATTGCCTCCATACGATAGACGAGCTCGTCCATGCTAAAAGGCTTTGTAAGATAATCGTCTGCCCCGATCTTGAAGCCTGCCAGGACATCCTCCTTGAGATTTTTTGCCGTCAAGAATATGATGGGTACGTCTTGATTGACCAGACGAATTTCGCTCGCCAGTGCATAGCCGTCCATCTTGGGCATCATCACGTCGAGCAGACACATATCAAAACGACTCTTGGTAAACTCGCGATAACCAGCCTCACCATCGAGACACAACTCGACATCATATCCCTTCATCTGGAGATATTCCCTCAGCAACATGCCTAAGCTCTCCTCATCTTCACATAGAAGAATCCTAAGTTTCTCGTCCATAATTTCGTTTTTTAATTGTTTGGATTATTTGATAATCAGATTATATTGCTGGCATTGTCATTTGCATACAGGCATATTTATAATGAATGTAGTACCTCGTCCTATCACACTGTTGGCTTTGATGCTGCCGTTCATCAGCATGACCATCTTACGGACATACGCCAGACCCAGGCCAAACCCCTTGACATCGTGCTTGTCACCAGTATGTACGCGGTAGAACTTGTCAAAGATACGTTTCAGATTTTCCTTTGATATGCCAATGCCGTTGTCCTTGACCTCAATACACAGATAGTCCCCCGTATTCATAGTCGAAATCTCCAGATGCAGAGGCTCATCTTCCCTTTTGTATTTCACAGCGTTGTCCATCAGGTTAAAGATAATATTGGTAAAGTGCATCTCGTCTACCTTTGCCATGGGGTCGGAAGCATTGAGATGGGTGTCAATACTGCCACCATTCTGCACTACCTTGATAGAGAACGTATCTACGACCGATTCAATCAGAAGGTTCAGATCCATCGGCTGCATCTTCAAGGCAATATTGCCTCCGTCATAGAGCGACATCTGAAGAACCTTTTCGACCTGGAAGCGCAGACGCTTCGTCTCAGCAAAGATGACCCCACTCAGTCTCTCATACATCTCGGCAGGCTTTTGGATAGTCTTGTCAGA
>CALZJL010000246.1 GCA_945787625.1 uncultured Prevotellaceae bacterium | reverse complement strand
TGCCTGGCTACCTTGAGGTAGTGGTGGTGGCGTGCGATGTATTCTACGGACTGTCGCTTGAGCTCGGGTATGCGCTCT
Organism: uncultured Prevotellaceae bacterium; assembly: GCA_945787625.1. The sequence continues at coordinate 2,864 of CALZJL010000246.1, read as the reverse complement.
TTGTGGGTGACGAGGTCGGCGAGTTGCCGGTAGCAGCTTTCGTAGGTGGGGAGTACGTTGATTATGGGGCGTAGCTCCTGCTCACCGAGGATTTGGTAGTTTTCCGGTTCTCCTCCGCCTACTACTACGAGGCCTTTTGACATGGCTGTGAGGGCATTCATGGCTGGGGTGTAGCTGTAGAGCTGGTCGATGAGGACGTCGTGGTGTTCCATGATGTGTATGTAGTCTTCGTAGGGGACGTTTTCTACGACGGTGAGTTCGCTCTCTTCGGGGTAGTCGCGGGCTATGTCTTGGGCGGCACGGAGCATGATGTCGCTGCCTTTGATTTGCATGCGGTCGCGCTGGAGTCCTATCATGATTCTTACTTTCTGCCCGATGGTGTGTGGGGTGGCTGTGGCTTCGCCGGTGTATACGGGGAGGGGTATGTATGTGGTCTTGTGGGGATAGACGTCTTTGTAGCAGCACCAGTATTCGTAGAGGACGGGGACGATGGCGTCGCTGTCGCGGGATATGCTGATGCTGAGGTCGGTGTTGGCTCCGCGCTTTTCGCCTCGGGTGGGGTCGCCGTTTTGGTATTGCCGGCGCAGGGGTTCGACGTTGTCGTTGTGACGGGGTTCTGTGCCTATCTGGAATTCGCTGTATCTGAGGGCTGAGTGATGCTCTATGCGGTCGAGGACGTGGTAGTCTACGTCGCTGCAGCAGAGGACTATGTGTTTGTTCCAACGGCGGAGCAGACGGTAGATGGGCAGCATGTGGTTGCCTCGCAGTTCGAGAAATCCGCAGTGGGCTAATTGTACGATGTCGTAGCCGCGCCATTTTGGCAGGAGGGTGATGATGCGAAGGGTGTAGAGCAGGAAGGAGAGCTTGCCGGGGAGGTCTCTGCGGCGTTCGAGCTGTATGTCGTGGCCTGTAAACTTGCGCCAGCCGCTGCGGTGGCTGACGAGGGTGACTTGGTGTCCTAACTGGCGTAGCCCGATGGCGAGGTTGCTCTGGAACATGGAGGGGTTGCCAAACATCAGTATCTTCATGTGTCGGTCTCCTTTTTTTAAAGGTCTATGCGGTATGTTTTGCACGCTATGCTGCGTCCGCCTAAGCCTTCTTTCTGCATGATTAGACCTGTGTTGAGGTTGATGCCGTCGGGGGCCATGCTTGTGCCGAACTCGAAGTATCGTGGGTCGCCCAAATCGCGGTAGTGCTCGATGAGTTCAATCATGAGGTAGTCTATGGCGTTGCTTTCCTTGCCTTGGGGAGAGGCTGAGATGTATTGGGTTCTGACGGCTTGGGGGGTGACGAAGAGGATTGTTCCTGCGATGGCGTCGCCTTGGGGGGTGGTGACGGTGATGCATCGTATCTCGTTGTCGAAGCGTTTCTTGAGCAGGGTGATTTCGCTGAGGGTGTGTACGGGCTTGGCTCCGAATCTTGTGGCAAGGTTCTGTTCTAAAATTGGCCAGAATTGCTCTATGGGGGCGTCGTATGATATGTGGTAGCCTTGGCTCCTGAGTTTGTTGCGGTGGGTCGTCCTGCGCTTTGAGATGTTGTGCTGGGGGGATTGCAGGTCGATGGCTGTCATGATGTCGCATTGCTCGGCCGATGCTCCTGTGCGCCATAGCCAGTATGTGTCTTCGTCGGACGGTATGCGGTGGTAGATGCTGGGTATCTGTTTGTAGATGAGGGTGTGCAGATTGCTGGTTTGCATGTGGTCTGTGGTGGCGTGGAGGATTTCGCCTACGTCGGCGATGTGGGTGGCGGGGGTGAGTATGAGTCCTCCGTAGGTGAGTCCTTGGTGGCTGTAGAGTGTGTGGCCGCTCTCGTTGGCTGGCATGAGGGCGATGAGTTTGTCGTGCTGGTCGTAGTACATGAGCGAGTGGTCGAGGAAGCGGTCGCTGTGGTAGTCCATGAAGCGGCGCTTGAGTATGAAGGTGCCGTTTTTGGAGCTTGCTACGAATGTGTCCCAGATTTCTGCCTTGTCGGGGCTGTATCTTTCTACTCGCATATTCCTCTCCATTTCTTGTATGCGCTGAAGTCGCGGATATAGTCTGATTCGCTGAAGGGGTGGCTGGCGAGGACGAGACAGAGTGCTCCTGTGGTGAAGCTGCGTTCGTGTGCCCAGATGCCGGGGGGGACGAGCAGCCCTTGGAAGGGGCGGTTGAGCTGTACGACGTGTTCGTGCTCTCCGTCGCTGAGCTGTACTTCAAAGGCTCCGCTGGCTGCGATGATGAACTGCCAGCATTCTTTGTGGGCGTGGGCTCCGCGATCTTTGCCCGAGGGGACGTCGTAGATGTAGAAGACGCGGCTGATGCTGAAGGGTATGGCTTCGTTGCCGTAGATGTATGTGAGGCTGCCTCGGGGGTCTTCTTCCTTGGGCAGGTCGGTGAGCTTGCAATCGTGTAGGGTGTGCATTGGCTGGGGTTGTTTATTCTTGCAAACTTACATAAAAAATATCAAATATGCAATGACTTTTGCGGTTTTGTCTGAGATATGTTGTATCTTTATGGTCTAATTGTGTTTTTTATGTGTAGATTCTGGTGTGATAGCGTGTCGTGGGTGTGCCGTATGATGTGTATGGCTGTGTGTGTGTGTGTGGCTGATGTGGCGTGGGGACAGGGGGCCAGTTTGTCGAGGTTCGTGAGGGAGAGGGTGGAGGCTGCACGGGTGGCTGGGGATAATGGTATGGGGGCGAGGGGGGCTTTGGGCGTGGAGAGGCGCATGACGGTGTTGGTGCGTACGGACGATGTGGAGACTATTGACCGTGCGGGGGGAAGGGTGTTGGCTTCGTGGGGCGATATTCATGCGGCTGTAGTGCCTGTGTGTAGGATTGGGGAGCTTGCTGCAATGCCTCGGGTGGTGAGGATTGAGGCTGGGGC
>CALZJL010000245.1 GCA_945787625.1 uncultured Prevotellaceae bacterium | reverse complement strand
CGTTATCTTGTTGGTCAAACATCATGTTGTTGACCTTGGTGTCGCAATGGCATACACGCTTGGGCAGGATACCTTCGCGCCCCATACGCTCGGCCTTACACATATATTCAGCCCTTGAGTCAATCTCTTTGAGCATGGCCTGCACTTCGGGCTCGCTGACGCGACCTGCTGGGTCTTTGGCTATTACATCGCGCAGTTGCTGCAGACGGAACTCCATGTTGTGGAAGTCCTTGATTGTCTCGCCCAACTCCACAGGAATGTCAGCAAGCATAGCCTGAAAGTTGCCGAAAGCCTTACCAGCGGCGCGTGAACTATCGGCATCTACCGCCTGCTTGGTGACAGCATTGTCTATGAATATCATCATGCGCCAATACTGTCCATCGACGACGGCATAGAGCTTGGTCTCGTCGTCCTTGCTGGGCATGAAAGTGAGAACCTTGCGGTCGATGTCAGTCTCTCCAGCAGCTTCGAGCTTCTTGCGAATGTGGGTGGTTGTGGCATAGATGTTGCGCATGACCATCTCCACGTCAGGGAAGACATTAGTGTTCACTCGCTGCAGCACATAGTCTGGCGCATCTACTTCGGCAGTGTTCACTTTCAGAGTGTCATTAATCAGACCAGCTCCTAATGGCTTGATTTCGCTGACGGTGCCTCTGATGGCAAAATGCGAAACGATGTTTTTCAGTTCGTTCTGTTCCATATCAGTTTTCAAGGGTTAATTTGGGTTGTTATGTTTAGGTTATCAAACGCAAATATACACTTTATTTTTGAAAATCCACATTTACCCACCCTAATTTTTGGATATGTCAGGCAAAAAAACTCAAATGACCATACGTATTTGTACAGACAGGTCGTTTTTCATATCCGAGAAAATTGTTTCGAGGCCAGAGGAAATCTCCGAGCGGTCAAACATCTTAGTCAGCGAGTATTTCGCCTCAAGCATCCACCGCTTATTTTTCAAAGTATACCGCAGCGTAGTCGCTATGCGCAGGCCATGACCCGAGTAAGTGCTACCACCGATGCTGTTCCATAGTGCAGGCTCGTAGATATAGACCTTGCTCAGATAGTCAGGAGTGTTGAAATATCCGACCATCAGTGATGTTTGCAACTGCTTGTCTCTCAACCATATACCCTTCCCAGAGAAGCTTGCAGCCATGCCGAAGCTCTTGCCAGCTATGTGTAAGGAGCCCGTTGTCTGCAGTTTCCATCTCTCTGTCGGTGTCAACGTCCATTGCAGACGTACGCGATGATGGGTCTGCATGAGGTCAGACTCCTCTTTGCGCTTGAGTTGGTAGCGCAAGGCAATCGTGTTGCCCTTGCCAGCCTGTACAGAGTTTTGCAGCATGAACTCCTGACCAGCACTCGAATGCGTCATCCTATAGCGTGGCCAGTAGTCAGCAAAAAAATCGGCATACGATACTATTGTCCAGCCGCTCACGGGCTCCCCCTCGATTCTGACGAGGACTCCCGATTCGTTCTGAACATTTGAGTTTTCGCTGAGAGACCTGGCCATGAATGAGTTGAATTTATGGCTGAAATAGCGTCCGTGGATTCCGACTTTCAGCCTGCGGCTTGCTAAGTACGATACGCGCCCGCATGCCGCCATACCATTATGAGCAGTACTATAAGCCATCTCAGCTGCAGCATTCCACCTATAGTGACTGAATGAAGCATCGAGCCCCATCGAACCGAAATCACAGCCACGGGCATACCATCTGCGGTATAATGCCGTGCCAGGATTCAGTGTACGGTTGAGGTGCAGCCAATATCCCCCAGCCCCTATCGTGAAGTGTCTAATCTTGCGCTCCATACGTCCCCCCGCTATCGTCGTGAGCGTATTGCCCTTCTTCTCCCTTTCTGCAGCTGTGCGGTGCAGCCCATTAGTGATAATCGTCTGCGCCTGCCCCTGGACGTTGAGAGTGGCATCAGCAGCCTGTATCGAACAAAACACGCTTCCTGTCCAACCTTTGCCCGACAGGCATAGTGCTCCGCCTCTCAGAAATCCCGTTTCAGACGTTCCCGTCATAGGGCGAATACCCCTGCTGGTACCGAGTAGCATAGAACTCTTGCCGCCGAAGCCACCATTGCCCATGACCAAGCCCTCACCCCAACCGATGCGATAGTCACCAAGTATAGCTTGTCGTACGATGCCTCGATCCCGTATCATAAGGTATCCCCCGTAACTATCGTAGAAACGCTCACCTGCGTCTTTCTCGACGTGTATGCCCACCAATACGTTGCGAGACTGCATATTGTATCTCAAGCGATTGCGTAGACCATCGCCAGCATAGGCCCCGTTCAACTGTCCCTTGCGGTAATAAAAGGGTATGTCAATGCGAGAGTCTGCCGAGTGTTTCAATCCGTCAAACCAACCTGGCTTTTTAGTCGTGGACTGAGCCCATGAAGCTTTGCCAACATAGAGAAACAGAGGGAGGGCTTTGAGAGTCTCACGATCAATGGAACTAATTAGTGCCAACTCTCCGATGCTACGCATGGGACCTTCGAGATGTACGTACGCCTGAATATTCTCTATTTGGCGTGGGGTGAGAAACGGTATCAGAGCCATCTCCTCTGGAGTGGCCTCGTTGATATTCAGAGGGTGTGAGTGGAGCAGCTCCAGATTGTCCAGGTATCGCTCCCATTCGCCCTCGTCCATAGTCTCCTCGTCGTAGCAGAGCGACTGTACGAAATCGTCCCAAGTGAAAGCAGGCGGCACTTCTCCAGCAGCGTAAGAGCAGATTACGGCAAACAGCAGTACGGCCGATGTTATAAGGCGTTGCATGGATTCTTAGGTTGTAAGGTGAGGTTATGAGGTTTTTAGGTTGTGAGGTTTTTAGGTTATGAGGTTTTTAGGTTGTGAGGTTTTTGAAGTCAAGGTCCGTCAACGTCAGGCCAAGCAACAAAAAAAGTGGTTCCTGTTTAGAAACCACTTCTCGAAGTGTCGGGA
>CALZJL010000244.1 GCA_945787625.1 uncultured Prevotellaceae bacterium | reverse complement strand
GCGAAGCGACCTTATAACCTTTACAAAGTAAAGGCAGAAACGTTTTGACGCTTCTGCCTTTGCTTTGTTATGATATACAAATCAATAAGTGAGACTTTCTACAATCTTGTCGACTGCCGATTTCAGACCGTCGGGGTTCTTGCCGCCAGCAGTAGCAAAGTGTGCCTGACCGCCGCCGCCGCCTTGTATGAGTTTGCCAGCCTCGCGTACCATCTGGGCAGCGTTTTTGCCTGCCTGTACGAGATCGTCGGTGAGGGCTACGGTGAGGTTAGGCTTGTTGCCGGCCATACCGCCAATGACGACAGCGAGATTGGTGGTATACTGAGCGCGAAGTTGGAATGCGATGTCCTTTGCGCCCTGAGCATCGAGGGGGAGCACCCCTGCAATTATCTTGACACCACTATCCGTCTCTGTGGCCTTTTCAATGAGGTCTTTCTTAAACTGGGCAGCGGCCTTGGCCTTAAACTCATCGACCTGAGCCTGGAGCTCCTTGTTGTCGGCAATAGCTTTCTGTACTGTAGAGACGAGGTCGGGAGCATTGTTGAAGAGAGCACGGAGTTCGTTGATGAGATCCTGCGTCTTGTCGAGAGCCTCCTCGACAGCCTTGCCCGTGATGGCCTCTATACGGCGTACACCAGCAGCGACGCTGCTCTCCGACACGATACGCATCATGCCAATGCAGCCCGTGGAGCTGGCATGACAACCACCGCAAAACTCGACGCTGCTGCCAAACTGCACTACACGCACCTTGTCGCCGTATTTCTCACCAAAGAGAGCGATAGCACCAAGTTTCTTAGCCTCCTCGATCGGAGTGTCGCGATATTCCTGTAGGGGGAAGTCCTGACGAATACGCTCATTGACGATATGCTCTACCTCACGCAGCTGCTCAGACGTGACCTTCTCAAAGTGAGAGAAGTCAAAACGCAGACCATCGGGAGTGACGAGCGAGCCCTTCTGCTCTACATGCTCGCCCAGCACCTGCTTGAGAGCCTCGTCGAGGAGGTGAGTACAGGTGTGATTTGCCTCCGTGGCACGACGACGCTCCACGTCAACGCAAGCCATAAACTCAGCTTCGGGGTGCGACGGTATACGGTCGAGGAGATGTATGCTGACGCCGTTCTCCTTCTTAGTGTCGATGACGCGTATAGTCTCCTCATCGTTGACGAGCACGCCCGTATCGCCAACCTCGCCACCCATCTCGCCGTAGAAAGGAGTCTGGTCGAGAATAGCCTCATATACGATGCCCTTCTTTTGCTTTACCTCACGATACTTCACTATGTGGCAGCTATACTCCGTATAGTCATAGCCTACGAAAGTCGAAATCTCAGCCTTACCCTCCGTATCGGTGATATTGACCCAATCTCCAGTCTCGACCTGTGCGGCACCGCGGGCACGCGCCTTCTGCTTGGCCATCTCAGAGTTGAAGCCAGCCTCGTCGACGGTGAGCCCATTCTCACGACAGATGAGCTGCGTGAGGTCGAGAGGGAAGCCGTAGGTGTCGAACAGAGTGAAAGCCTTCTCGCCCGAAATCTCAGACTTGCCAGCCTTGCGTGTCTCTTCGATGACACCACCGAGCAGACGTATGCCAGTCTCAAGAGTGCGCAGGAATGCGTCCTCCTCCTCCTTCATCACCTTCATGATAAGGTCTTTCTGAGCTACGAGCTCGGGGAAAGCACCCCCCATCTCCTGCGCAAGCGTCGGGACGAGCGTATACATGAAAGCCTGCTTCTGGTCGAGGAAAGTATAACCATAGCGCACAGCGCGGCGCAAGATGCGGCGTATGACATACCCAGCCTTAGCGTTGCCCGGGAGCTGCCCATCAGCGATCGAAAAAGCTATAGCCCTCAAGTGGTCTACGATGACACGCATGGCGATATCCTTCTTCTCGTCATCGCCATACGCACAGCCAGCCTTCTGAGCCATCACCTTGATGAGAGGCTGGAAAATATCCGTGTCATAGTTTGAAGTCTTGCCCTGGATAGAACGCACAAGACGCTCAAACCCCATACCCGTATCAATTACGTTCATGCCGAGCGGCTCAAGGTGACCGTCCGCCTTACGCTCGTATTGCATGAAGACGATGTTCCATATCTCAATGACCTGAGGGTGATCCTTGTTGACGAGCTCACGACCGGGCTTGGCAGCCTTCTCCTCCGCGCTGCGGCTGTCGAGGTGTATCTCCGAACATGGACCACACGGTCCCGTGTCGCCCATCTCCCAGAAGTTGTCATGCTTGTTGCCATTGATGATATGGTCTGCTGGGACGTGCTTGAGCCAAAACGTCGCAGCCTCATTGTCGCGCTGGAGATTCTCGCTCTCGTCACCCTCGAAGACCGTGACATAGAGGTCAGCAGGATTGAGCTTCAAGACATCGACGAGATATTCCCATGCCATATCAATGGCACCCTCCTTAAAATAGTCACCGAAAGACCAGTTGCCCAGCATCTCAAACATCGTATGGTGGTACGTGTCGTGTCCCACCTCCTCAAGGTCGTTGTGCTTGCCGCTGACGCGGAGACACTTCTGAGTATCCGCACGTCGGCGAGGCTCAGGGTCGCGAGTACCCAAGATTATGTCCTTCCACTGGTTCATGCCAGCGTTGGTAAACATGAGAGTAGGGTCGTCCTTGATGACCATCGGTGCGCTTGGCACAATAGCGTGCCCCTTGCTCTCAAAGAACCTCTTGAAGGAGTCACGAATTTCATTTGCAGTCATATTTGCGTCTTTTATTATTTTTTTTCTTTGTAAAAACTTTGCAAAGATACTTCGTTTTTATTAACTTTGCAAATATTTTTGTTGTTTAGTTGTTTGGTTATTTAGTTATTTGGTTGGGTGTTTGTCGTTTAGTTGGTTCTGTTCGTTAAACGACCATTAAAGCAATCCCCCCAAGAAAGGCCCAAACAACAAAACAACCAACCAAATAACCAAACAACAAAACAACTAAATAACCAA
>CALZJL010000243.1 GCA_945787625.1 uncultured Prevotellaceae bacterium | reverse complement strand
AACGACGCAACGGAGTGAGTGAAACAACGGGCGCACAATGGTGCGTGCAGGACGTGGTGCTGGAGCTGGAAAACACCGAGTCTCCGCAATACCCAGAGCGACTCGTGGCAACGATGTCGGGTCTCGCCATCAGCGAGTTTGACCGCCAGCGTATGGGTGTCGGCTCTGTGGTCAACGCTGAGCTTCACTTCAACACCATCAGGACAAGAAGTGGTTTTGTGACAACTCGTATATCATTAACGGGAATTGGATTTTAGGCAACTCATCTGTTTGGTGGTTTGGCTCTTTGTCAAGCCACCAAACCTCCAAAACCTAAAAACCTTACAAAAATAACGTTTCCGATAAGCGAGAGCAGAGAAAGCTTGCTTACTCTGCCGAGCGTAGGAAAGGTCGAATGAAATTCAACCTAAAAACCTAAAAACCTTATAACCTTAAAAATTATGTTAACCATTAATTTTGAAAACATCAACTTGAGTGTCACACAGCGTGACTCAGAAGTAAAAATGGAAAGAAGCGGTATGAACGGCAGAATCGTAGTATCGCCAGAGGAGAACCACGCGTGGTTCATGGAAGCGGTCAGCGAGTCAATCAAACGCAACCCCGTAGTGATGCGCGGAAAGCGGCTCAGACTGCGTACGAACAGCGACGGACGCATTCGCGGAACGTTCATGCTCGACGGCATCGACAACAAGGACATCGAGACCGTCGGCAAGGAGATTGACGCGCTCATCGTGGACCTGCAGAGCGAGTATGGCGTAAAGACTCTTAGTCTGCGAAGGAGTAAGCCCAAGTCCATAAACATTGAGGTAGGTTGAGAGCTTAGAGCTTAAAACCTCAAAACCTAAAAACCTTATAACCTTATAACCTCACAAAATAACCTCAAAAATGAGTTGTCATTTAATTCAATACCGCGAAGGAGCAAAGGTGATGCTGCCTGTGAGCTCCATACAGGACTATTTGTCTATCCGTAGAGAAGAACATCATGTCGCAATGGTCGAGAGTGCCCGTAAGGGGCACTCCGACGACAAGCGGCGTCTGACTCAGTTTAACTATTCGTGCATTCCTGGCGAGGACGGCTTGCTGCGCGGCTGCAAAACTCCTTCCAACTCCGTTGGCATGGACATCGACTTCGACGATGCCGACGAGAGGAAGATAAAGTCTACCATCAGGCGCATCATTAGGCTGCGCGAGGAAATCGGGCTGCTACTCTTGGAGCGCAGCGTTAGCAAAGGACTACACCTCGTATTTCGACGCCATGAGGAGATGTCGCAGGAGGACAACCTGCGCTGGGCGAGCGACAAAATCGGTGTGGCCTACGACAAGGCTGCGAAGGACATCACGCGTGTGTTCTTCGCCACGACGGGGAGCGAGTCTGACTTGCTCTATCTGCATCAAGACCTCTTTGTCAATGAACCAGCCAAGAACGCTCCAAACGATGTGTCAAACGATGCCGAAGCCAAAAGCGAATTCCAAGCCGATGCCGCTAATGTCGGCGAGCGCGAAGCGCAGGACGCTGCGCCTGTGGACGAGAGTGGCGAAGCCAATGCCGACGAGCAGGACGATTTCACGTTGCCGTACGACGAGATTATCGAGACGTGGGGGCGCATCAAGGAGCCCACTTTCCCCAACGTGCCCGTAGGAATGCGAAACACCACGCTCTTTACAATCTGTAATGGTCTGCGCTATATCTGTGAGCACAATGAGCGCAAACTTCAGTCGCTGATATGGCCTAAGTATTCGCTGGGGCTGGAGCGCAGCGAGGTGGAGGGCATAATCCGCTCGGCTTTGGCTCGCGAGCGTGGACTGATGCCGCGCGACCTCAAAGAGGTGCTCCACTTCAAATTGCTGGCTCGCGAGGGTGGAGAGCTGTCGGAGGGCGGTGCTGAGGGCGGTGCTGAGGGCGGTGCTGGAGAAGGTACTGCTGGGGGTGTCGCTGCTGAGGGTGTCGCTGCTGGGGGCAATGGCGGCGGTGGTGGCGTTGCCCTTGCCGACGTGAATGCTGCGGAGATGTGCGGAGTGTCGTCGCCGTACCCGAGCGTAGCGCGCTGCATCGTCGACGATATGGATTTGCCTACGCTGCCGCGTTGGGTGGACGTGCTGCTCACTCCTGTATTGCCTGGCTACAGATATTTGACTCTCTGCGGCTCTTACACCGCTATGCTGACCTTGCTGAGCGATGTGCGCAGGAAGTTTGGCTCTAAGGGTGTTGCAAGGCTCAACGGCTGGACGCATTGGGACGGTCTTTCAGGCTCTGGCAAGCGTCAGCTGCGTGAGGTCATCGAGGCTCTTATCAAGCCGCTGAGGGCGCAGGACGAGCGTACGAGGAACATCATCAACAAGGTGATCGAGGACAACAAGACCGCCAAAGACGGAGAGAAGCAGAAACTCCCTCAGCTCGGGCTTCGCATCTTGGAGTGCGACACTACGCGCAAGGCTCATATCCAGCAGATGGCTTACCTCGGTGGGAAGAAGACGTTTACGTTTGCGGAGGAGATTTCGTCGCTCAACCTCAACCGTCAGGGATACTATTATCGTGGTGATTTCTGCCGCCTGATGTTTGACAACGGCAATGTGGGCTCGCTGAACGCTACGGGGGACAGCGTGACGCTCCAGACGCCTTGCAACTGGGACGTGACGACGTCGGGGACTCACGACCAGACAATCAAGCAATGGGCGAAGAATCTGAGTGACGGCTCGGCTCAGCGCGTATTGATCTGCCTTGTGCCGGACAATACTTACCAACGTCTGCCTGTATACAAGCAGTATAGCGAGGAGGACGTGACGTACATAGACCGCGCCACGTCGATGATGATGAAGCTGTCAGGCTTGCTGCTGACCCCAATGCTCGACAGAGCTTTAGAGGCTTGGTTGGAGCGCGTGCGCACGGAGCTTGAAGCTCTGCCCATAGGTCAGCGCAACGATGAGAGGGCGCGTTTCCGTTTCCGCTCGGCGGAGATTGCTCACA
>CALZJL010000242.1 GCA_945787625.1 uncultured Prevotellaceae bacterium | reverse complement strand
TTCTGAGCGAGGAGGAGGAAGACAAAGTCAAAAGGTCGGATGAAATCCAACCAAACAACAAAACAACAAAAATAACAAAACGACAGATTATGCTGAAAAAATCTGTCGTTTTGTTTTGTTGTTTTTATAAAATTGTGTACTTTTGCACACAGAAAAACAATCTAAACTTACAAATTGTCGTAACTATGTGTGGTATTGTTTCAATATTCAACATCAGCAAGCAACCTAACGAGCAGGCTTCGCTCAGGGCTAAGGCTCTGCGTATGAGTCAAAAGATACGCCATCGCGGTCCTGACTGGAGCGGTATCTATTGTGGCTCTAATGCCATTCTCGCTCACGAACGACTCAGTATCGTCGACCCCGAGAGTGGAGGACAACCTCTGTTCTCTGTCGACAAGAAGCAGGTTCTCGCCGTGAACGGTGAGATATACAATCATCAGGAGATTCGCAGACGTTATGAGGGCAAGTATGAGTTTCAGACTGGGAGTGACTGCGAGGTCATTCTCGCGCTATATCGCGACAAGGGGATTGATTTCCTTGAGGATATCAGCGGTATCTTTGCCTTTGCTCTCTATGATGAGCGCGATGGCAGCTTCCTCATAGCTCGCGACCATATCGGTATCATACCTCTATATATAGGGTATGACGATGATGGCAAGGTCTACATCGCGAGCGAGCTCAAGGCGCTTGAGGGACAGTGTGAGCACTACGAGCCTTTCCTGCCTGGACATTACTATTGGAGCAAGACTCCGGGCATGAAGCGATGGTACAAGCGTGATTGGTTTGAGTATGACAATGTCAAGAACAACAACGCAAACAGCGAAGATATCCGTCAGGCACTCAGAGCGGCTGTAAAAAAGCAGATGATGAGCGATGTCCCATACGGAGTACTACTCTCTGGTGGACTGGACAGCAGTGTCATCAGTGCCATCACAGAGAGTTTTGCCGAGCATCGTATCGAGACTGGTGGGCAAAGCAAAGCCTGGTGGCCACGTCTACATTCGTTTGCCGTGGGTCTGAAGGGTGCGCCGGACTTGATCAAGGCTCGCAAGGTGGCAGAGCATATCGGCACGGTTCATCATGAAATCAACTATACCATACAGGAGGGTCTTGATGCCATACGCGATGTCATTTATTTCATCGAGACGTACGATGTCACGACGGTTCGTGCTTCGACTCCGATGTATCTTCTGGCGCGTGTCATAAAGTCTATGGGTATCAAAATGGTACTATCGGGCGAAGGGGCTGACGAGATCTTCGGCGGATACCTTTATTTCCACAAGGCTCCATCGGCTGAGGAGTTTCACAAGGAGACCGTGCGCAAGTTGTCCAAGTTGCATCTCTATGACTGTCTGCGCGCCAACAAGAGTCTCGCAGCCTGGGGTGTAGAGGGACGTGTGCCTTTCCTCGACAAAGAGTTTCTCGACGTTGCCATGCGTACCAACCCTGCGAGTAAGATGTGTCCAGGCTCTACGATTGAGAAGCGTATCGTTCGCGAAGCTTTTGCGGACATGCTCCCCGAGGAGGTCGCATGGAGACAGAAGGAGCAGTTCAGCGACGGCGTAGGATATAGCTGGATAGACACTCTCAAGCAGATTACGTCCGAGCAGGTCAGCGACGAGCAGATGGCACACGCGGCAGAGCGTTTCCCCATCAACACTCCACTCTGCAAGGAGGAATATTACTACCGCTCTATCTTTGAGGAGCACTTCCCGAGTAGGAGTGCTGCGCTGAGCGTGCCTCACGAGGCGAGTGTAGCTTGCTCGACTGCCATAGCTCTCGAATGGGACGAGGCGTGGAAGAACATGAACGACCCCAGCGGACGAGCTGTGGCTGGAGTACACGAAAGTGCATACTGACTTTCCTCCTAATTTCAAACAAGAAAAAAAGAAAGAATCTGGCGATGGAACAATTGAAACATGAATGTGGCGTGGCGATGATTCGCCTGCTCAAGCCCTTTGACTACTATGTGCAGAAATATGGCACCGCACAGTATGCTCTCAACAAGATGTACCTCCTCATGGAGAAGCAACACAACCGCGGTCAGGAGGGGGCTGGTCTGGCTTGTGTGAGGCTTAGTGCTGAGCCCGGCGACGAATATATGTTTCGCGAACGTGCTGTGGGTTCGGGTGCCATCACCGAGATTTTCAATGCCATACACAAGAAGCAGCACGAGCAGCAGGACTGCAAGTCTTTGCCACCATTCATCGGCGAGCTTTATATGGGGCACCTGCGCTATTCCACCACAGGCAAGAGCGGTCTTGACTACATACACCCTTTCCTGCGCCGCAACAACTGGAGAGCCAAAAACCTCGCTCTCTGTGGCAACTTCAACATGACTAACGTCAGCGAAGTATTCCAGCGTATCGTAGCTTGCGGACAGCACCCTCGCAAATATGCAGACACTCATATCCTGCTCGAACAGCTGGGACACCGCCTCGACCGCGAGGTGGAGCGTGTCTACAATATCTGCTCGGCTCAAGGCAAGACGGGGCTCGACCTGACTCACGCCATCGAGCACGATATTGACATCGCCAACGTCTTGCGCACGAGCAGCTGCTACTGGGACGGCGGCTATGTCATGTGTGGCATCACGGGCAGCGGAGAATCCTTCGCCTTGCGCGACCCTTGGGGCATACGTACTGCGTTTTGGTACAAGGACGAAGAGATTATTGTGCTTGCCTCAGAGCGACCTATTATCCAGACCGCGCTCGACATTGACCACAGTGCCATACATGAACTCCAACCTGGTGAAGCACTCATCACGAGTCAGGACGGCTCGGTTCGTCTCGAACGGATCAACAAGGCTCAGCCTCTGAGCGCATGCTCGTTCGAGCGCATATACTTCAGCCGCGGAAGCGATGCCGACATCTATCGCGAGCGCAAGGAGTTGGGCAGCAGACTCATCGAGCAGATACTGCCTGCCATCGGTTATGACATCGAGCACACGGTATTCTCGTATATACCCAACACTG
>CALZJL010000241.1 GCA_945787625.1 uncultured Prevotellaceae bacterium | reverse complement strand
GGGCACTAAGGTCATTACGGCCTATACTGCTCCTGAGGTGCCTCGCAGCATCAACTTGCTGAGTACCACTACGGGCAAGGGTTCCAACCTGCTTACTGCCAAGGATCCCTGGGTAGAGGGCGGATATGCTGTGCCGACGTTCAAGACTGGCTCTATCAAGGCTGCCGACGGAGTCACGGAGCTTTACTATCGTATGGTACTTCCTCCAGATTTTGATGAGAGCAAGAAGTATCCCACCGTGGTGTATGTATACGGCGGACCTCATGCGCATCTTGTCGATGCAAGCTGGCATTGGAGTAGCCGCGGGTGGGAGACGTATATGGCTCAGAAGGGCTATATCATCTTCGTCCTCGACAGCCGTGGCAGTGAGTGGCGTGGGCTTGAGTTTGAGCAAGCTACGTTCCGTCAACTGGGCTGCGTGGAGCGTGAGGATCAGTACAAGGGCGTGGAGTATCTCAAGTCTCTGCCTTACGTCGATGCCGAGCGCATAGGTGTGCATGGTTGGAGTTTCGGTGGGTTCATGACTACCAACATGATGCTGACCTACCCCGAGACGTTTAAGGTGGGTGTGGCTGGAGGCCCTGTGATTGACTGGAAGTACTACGAGGTGATGTATGGCGAGCGATATATGGACACTCCTCAGCAGAACCCTGAGGGCTACGAAAAGTGCAACTTGCGAAATCGTGCTGGCGAGCTCAAGGGCAGGTTGCAGTTCATCATCGGATACAATGATCCCACTTGTGTACCGCAGCACACTTTGAGCTTTATCCGTGCTGCCGAGGATGCTGGCACTCAGCCAGATTTCTTCCTCTACCCTGGTGGTGGGCACAATATGTATGGCAAGGATGCGGTACATCTGCACGAGAGGATAACGAGATATTTTGAAGACTATCTGAAATAACAATACAACAACAAGATAAATGAAAAGAATTTTGCTATTGGGCTCGGGCGGTCGTGAGCATGCCTTGGCGTGGAAGATTGCGCAGAGCCCCAAGGTCGAGAAGCTGTATATCGCTCCGGGCAATGCCGGCACCTCAAAGGTGGGCGAGAATGTACCTGTCAAGGCTGACGATTTTGATGCCATCAAGGCGTTTGTAATCGAGCATAAGGTCAATATGGTGGTAGTAGGTCCAGAGGATCCTCTGGTCAAGGGTATCTATGACTATTTCAAGGCTGACGCCGAGCTCTCGGACGTGCCTGTCATCGGTCCTTCCAAGGAGGGTGCCGTGCTTGAGGGCAGTAAGGACTTTGCCAAGGGCTTTATGATGCGCCACGGCATACCTACGGCTGCTTATGAGACCTTTACCGGCGAGACGCTTGAGGAGGGTAAGAGATTCCTCGCCACGCTGCGTCCGCCATACGTCTTGAAGGCTGACGGTCTGTGTGCCGGCAAGGGTGTGCTTATCCTTGACACTCTCCAGGAGGCACAGCGCGAACTCGAGGAGATGCTCGGTGGTATGTTTGGCGGTGCATCGAGCCGTGTGGTCATCGAGGAGTATTTGAGCGGTATCGAGTGTTCGGTATTTGCTTTGACCGACGGCAAGGACTATGTAATACTGCCCGAAGCCAAAGACTACAAGCGCATAGGTGAGGGCGACACGGGCCTGAACACTGGAGGTATGGGCAGCGTCAGTCCCGTGCCATTTGCCGACAAGGAGTGGATGCGCAAGGTCGAGGACCGTATCATACGCCCCACCATCGATGGCCTGCGCCAGGAGAACATCACCTACAAGGGCTTCATATTCTTTGGCCTTATCAATATTGACGGCGACCCTAAGGTAATCGAATATAACGTGCGCATGGGCGATCCCGAGACGGAGACTGTCATGCTGCGCATCAAGAGCGACCTTGTGGATCTGCTTGAGGGTGTGGCTACGGGGACTCTGGCTCAGCGCAGGATTGAGTTTGACCCTCGTGCAGCTGTATGCGTCATGCTCGTCAGCGGTGGCTATCCTGGCAGCTATGCCAAGGGCTTTGCCATCTCGGGCATCGACGATGTCGAGGGCAGCATAGTGTTCCACGCAGGTACTGCCATGAAGGATAGCAAGGTCGTCACCTCGGGCGGACGTGTCATAGCAGTGAGCTCGTATGGCGAGTCAAAGGCTGAGGCTTTGTGCAAGAGCATGACCGAGGCTGAGAAGATATGCTTCGAGGGCAAGTACTTCCGCAGGGATATAGGTCAGGACTTGTAGAAGACGCTCATGAGGCACAACCGGTTTCAGAACAAGATATGCGAAAGCGCCGCAACTCTGCCCATAGGCATTGTTGTCGGTGCTTTGCTATGGTTTCTGATTCCTGGTTCTGATGGCATCGGGTCTCTCACTTTCGATTTTGGTCCCTACTCGCTGGCTGCCATGGCTGCGTATGTAATTACGGCCTATATCATACTGGAGACTAACAACCAGAATGCTCTCGTACGCATACGCACTCGCATAGTGAGTGCTATCTGGGCTTTACTCATTGGCATCATGCCTTCGGTTCACCATTTCTCTGCAGGCATGTGTGCTGCCTTGGGGCTTGCGGCGAGTCACTACTTGTTGTTTCTCTCGTATCAGAAGTTCCAACCTGTCGGGGAGGTCTTTCACGCCTTCTCGCTCTTTGGCATTGCTTGCATAGCCTTGCCGCAGCTGGTGGTGCTGACCCCTCTGTATTATTGGTATCTGATAGTGTATATGCGTTGCATCACATGGAGGGTGTTTTGGGCTGGTATAGTGGGAATGGTTGTCCCTGTGTGGCTGTTGGGCGGATATTGCATACTGACGGAGAGCTGGCAGTTTGCTCTGGATCGTTTGGGGGTACTCATGACTGCATTCAGACCAGAAGTTCAGGATTGGCAATACCTCCTGTCGTGGCGCAATTCGGACGTGCTGATGTTTGCGTTCCTTACCCTGACGGGCATGGCGGCCATTGTCCATTTCATGCAGGTGCGTTATGACGACAAGATACGCACCCGTATGCTGCTTTACATCTATATGATGCAG
>CALZJL010000240.1 GCA_945787625.1 uncultured Prevotellaceae bacterium | reverse complement strand
CCGTAGCCTCAGCCAGAGGAATACGCCCCTCAGGCCACCCAATCTTGCTGACAGCGTCAAAAGCAGCATTGGCCAGCAGCAAAGCATTAGGATTAGCCAACCCAATATCCTCCGAAGCCGAAATCACCAGTCTGCGCGCTATGAATTTCGGATCCTCGCCCCCCTCTATCATTCTCGCCAGCCAATAAATTGCAGCATCAGGGTCACTACCCCTGATACTCTTGATAAACGCCGAAATTATATCATAGTGCAACTCCCCATCCTTGTCGTAAGCCAACGGATTCTGCTGCAAACGCCGAGCCACCAACTCGTCCGTCACCTCCAAAGCCATGCCCCCCGCATCATCACGCCGCGGAGCCAGCTCCGTCACAAGCTCAATGATATTGAGCAGTTTGCGAGCATCGCCACCACAGTATCGCAGCAAAGCCCCCGTCTCCGAGAAGACAACATTCCTCTCTCTGAGCACCACATCCTCAGCAAGGACCCTCTCCACCAGCCTCAGCAAGTCAGCCCTCTCAAGCGGCTTGAGCGTATATACCTGACAACGGCTCAGCAGAGGCCGAATCACCTCAAAGCTCGGATTCTCCGTCGTAGCCCCAATCAACGTCACCACCCCCTGCTCCACAGCCCCGAGCAGACTATCTTGCTGCGACTTGGAGAAACGATGAATCTCGTCGATAAACAACAACGGACTCGGAGAGTCAAAAAACCTCGCGCCACGCGCCTTGTCAATCACATCGCGCACGTCCTTCACCCCACTCGTCACCGCACTAAGCGTAAAGAAAGGCACCTTCAACGCCTTAGCCATAATCATAGCCAACGTCGTCTTGCCCACTCCAGGAGGCCCCCACAATATGAAACTGCTCGCCCTGCCCCCCTCTATCATACTGCGCAACACACCCCCAGGCCCCACCAAATGCTGTTGCCCGATATAATTGTCAAGCGTCGTAGGACGCATTCTCTCTGCCAAAGGTTGCATATTCACCCACAAAGATATATAAAAAAAACGAATAAGCGAACACCGACGCCAATAAAAACAATAATTAAAACACCAATCCCACATGACACGAAAGATAAAGATAATTTTAACACACGAAATATTAAATCGAAGTTAAAGTCAAGACAAGACATACGACTTCCGGCCAAAACGACATACATTTGCCCCAGACAAGCACTAACCTCTAAACACACCAGACTATGAAGATCAAAGCAATCAGAATGTACAACAACACATTCGGGACTCCGGACACAGCCACCGTCGCCCAAGACGGCTACCTCATCGACACAGGTTTTGAAGTCATACTCGTCGACACAGGCCAGCGAGCATCACACACAGGCTCAACACCACAGCCCAACCCCCACGCCCACACCCGCGAGTGCAACCAAAACTACCTCAGAGCCCTCCACGCCCTCGGGTATCGCCCCGAGCAGGTCACGCGCATCATCGTCACACATCGACAACCTTGCCACACAGCCGCCCTCAACTGCTTCCCCCAAGCCAAGATCTACATCTCAGCCCAAGAAGCCGAAGCCCTCAAACTCAGCGGCAGCAACATCGTCATAGCCGACTATCCACAACGCTACCACGACTTTGCCCGCGCCCAGAAAGTCACCGACGGCATATACTACATCGAAGCAGACGGACACGAGGCAGGCCACAACATCGTCATCATCGAAGACCACGGCCATCACTACATGATACACAACGACCTCACCCCATACAACCCCATGTCAGCCGACGATCACCGACACACCAGCAGACACTAAGCGACCCTACCCAAACATCGCCTGCCAGCGGTCCCACGCATCAATGTCAGCATCAGGAAACCCCAGCAACATACGCCTCACCTGCTCAGGCGACTTCTCCCGCTCAGGGTGACTCTTAGAGAAAAACTTGTCAGCATAACACACAATCTGCTCCTCCATCGAACGCGGACACAAATCCACGTCCAACGGCAGGGGCAGATTCTGTCTTCGAATAGTAGAAGGCGAAAGCCCCGTACCCGTATGTCGGCAAGCAATATTAGCCAAAGCCCCATAATACCCAGCCCTCTCCACATCAGCCTCAGCCTCAGCCAAGAGCAACCTCGCCCCCAAAATCCCATGGCAGATATACGGGTGCGAGCCATAGCAATGAATCCCCGGCGCATCAGTCATCACGATACCAATATCATGAAGCATAGCCCCCTCATACACCAACCCCCTATCACACACAATCTCAGGGTGCCTATCCAAGACCTCCAAAGCTCTGCGAGCCACACACGACGAATGCAACACCAACAAATCCCTCAACTCAGGATTGTCACCATAATACTTATCAATAATACGCACAATCATAACTACATCTCCATACTACCAGGTCTAATACTCTCACGCGCAATCACCCCCGACAGAGCCAACACCGAAACCAGATTAGGAATAGCCATCAACCCATTGCCCAAATCAGAAAGATTCCACACCAGTTCGAGCTGCGTAATCCCCCCCACGAAACACAACACCACATACACCACCCTATACGGCACAGCCGAACGCCTCCCCGCCAAAAACTCAATACCCTTCTCCCCATAATACTCCCACCCGAGAATAGTCGAAAAAGCAAACGTGATGATACCAAAGAGCAACAACGGAGTCCCCACATAAGGAATCGTAGCAAAAGCAGCATGAGTCAGCCTTCCCCCCATGTCAAACGAAATACCATCATTGGCCAGCACACTACTCACGATGACAAGCCCCGTGAGTGCACACACCACCACCGTATCCCAAAACGTACCCGTACTCGACACCAAAGCCTGCCTCACAGGACTCCTCGTCTGAGCCGCAGCAGCCACTATAGGAGCCGACCCCAGCCCAGACTCATTAGAAAACAGACCACGAGCGATACCATAACGCGCCGCCATCATTATCCCACTCCCGACAAACCCGCCCCCGACACTACGCGTCGAGAAAGCACTCTCAAATATCAGCCCCACCGAAGGCCACAGAAACTCCCAGT
>CALZJL010000239.1 GCA_945787625.1 uncultured Prevotellaceae bacterium | reverse complement strand
CGGCATTCCTGGGCTGGGCGGTAGCAGCCTTTGCTCTGATAGCCGGCTCCTTCATAGACTCCGACCTTGGATTTCATCCCACAATTCTCTCGCTCGGCAGAAAGAACGAGTTCTCTCTGCTCTCGCTTAATCGAATCGTTGGTATAGATGTCATTGCCGTCGGCTGGGGTTGGGATTGGAGTGTCTGAGGGGAGCATGTCCTTCCATTTTGTGTCGAAATCGACGAGTGTAGTGATGTTTTGCTCCCATGGCTCGACTCCAGAGGGGTACATGGGTTCGTACTGGTCATCGTAGTAATACTCGTCGGCAAGACCTGCAAATGAATGTCCGAACTCATGCACTACTACGGGGCGCGCCTCTTTGTTGTGTGCTGATGTTAGTGTATAGCTGTTGTATATGCCTCCGCCGCCATAATTGTCGGTATTGGCAAGAATGATGATGCTGGAGCATGGGATTCCCCATACGAGGTCATAGAGTGCGTTGACATTGAGTGTGGTGAGGTAGCGGGCTGAGTAGAAGGTGTCAAAATGACTGCCGACAGCCGTGTCGCGCCAATCGTTGTCGTGAGGTATGCTGACTCCGCTCTGTTTGGAGGGTGCATCGACGTAGATGAAGTTAAATCTGTCTTTCTTGGACTTGAAGGGTTCGTGCTCCAGTATGGCATCGACGCTTTCCTGACAGTCGCGTACGAAGACTGGCATTTCTTCGGCGGTATACCCCTCGGGGACGAAGACAACGTTGATCGCACTCCGTTCGTCGCGGTTCTTGCGTAGGAAACTCCATTTGGTGTCGGGCAGGGGAGTGGGCTTTTTGATGAGAATGTCGGCAGGGTCGATGGTGTGCCAAAGGCGGGCTTTGAGCTCCTGATGGGTGTCATAAAGGGTGATGCAGATTTGTACTTTCTCGCGCGGCATGGGCAGAAGGAAACTGTTTTCAAATGAGCGTGAGATGCGTGTGGCTTCTTCGGTGCCTACCCATTCTTGAAACAGGGTGCTGAATGAATGGCAGTATATCGTGTCTGTCCCTGCGGTGTTGAGCATCAAA
Organism: uncultured Prevotellaceae bacterium; assembly: GCA_945787625.1. The sequence continues at coordinate 1,961 of CALZJL010000239.1, read as the reverse complement.
ATCTGCCCGTTGCCCTTGAGAGGTAGCTTGTTGAGGTCGGTGCGGCGGCCATACCAACCTTTGTGCATGAGTTTTTGGTCGAGAGAAATGTTCTGACCTACGCAGTTGCCGGCAAAGGTGTAGTCGAGGCGTAGGGTGGAGTCGCAGAAGTGTTGCTCGAATTGCTGGGCGTATGTCGGCTGCGCTACAGCCAGAAGTGTGAGTGTGGCTGAGAGTATGGCTTTTTTCATAGTTTGGGTAATGTTTTTCTGTACAAATATACGGCTTTTATCGCAACAATCGTGTGATAAAAGGGCTTTTATTTGCATTTCCGCTCATTTATTCGTAACTTCGCAGCGTAAAACGATTTTTGTCAACATGCAACAAAAAATTATTATTCTTGACTTTGGGTCGCAGACTACCCAACTCATCGGTCGTCGTGTGCGCGAGTTGGATACGTTTTGTGAGATTCTTCCCTACAACAAGTTCCCACATGATGACCCTTCGGTCATCGGTGTGATACTCTCTGGCTCGCCGTTGAGCGTGTATGCCGAAGACGCATTCCATGTAGATCTGAGCAGGATACGTGGACGTCTGCCTATACTTGGCATCTGCTATGGCGCACAGTATATGAGCCATATCTATGGTGGTAGGGTAGAGAGTGCTGGCACTCGCGAATATGGACGGCAGAACCTCCAATACACCGACAAGGAGTGTCCGCTGTTCCACGGATTTGACGACAACAGCCAGGTGTGGATGAGCCATGGTGATAGTATTACTGCTATTCCTCAAGGGGCGAGGGTAGTGGCATCGACAGAGTCTGTCGCTAATGCTGCATACTACCTCGATCCTGCTGAAAATCCTGATCTCAACGGCAATCCCATCTTCGGCACACAATTCCACCCTGAGGTTTTCCACTCGCTGCAAGGTACTTTGCTTCTCAAAAACTTTGTGGTAGATGTATGTGGCAGCCGTCAGGAATGGAGTGCTGATGCTTTCGTGGAGAGTACCGTGCGCGAGGTGCGCGAGCAGATAGGTAAGGACAGGGTGATACTCGGACTGTCGGGTGGGGTAGACTCGTCTGTTGTGGCAGTATTGCTCAACAAGGCTATCGGTAGCCAGTTGACTTGCATCTTCGTAGATCACGGCATGCTGCGTAAGAATGAGTTTGAGGATGTGATGAGAGACTATGAGTGTCTTGGCCTCAATGTCGTGGGTGTTGACGCATCTGAGAAGTTCCTGTCAGACCTCGCCGGGGTTAAGGAGCCCGAGGCAAAACGCAAGATTATCGGACGTGACTTTGTCGAGGTGTTTGATGCTGAGGCCAAGCGCATCATAGCCGAGACCAAGGGGTCTGACAATGGTGAGGTACGTTGGCTTGCGCAGGGCACTATTTATCCTGACCGTATAGAGAGTCTCAATATTACTGGCAAGGTTATCAAGAGTCATCATAATGTTGGTGGTCTGCCCGAGGAGATGCACCTTCAGCTCTGCGAGCCACTGAAGTGGCTGTTCAAGGACGAGGTGCGTCGTGTAGGCCGCTCTATGGGTATGCCAGAGCATCTGATCACACGTCACCCTTTCCCTGGACCTGGTCTGGCAGTACGTATTTTGGGCGACATCACGCGCGAGAAGGTACGTGTATTGCAAGACGCTGACGATATATTCATTCGTGGGTTGAGGGAGTATAAGGTAAAGTTGTCGGGAGAGGAAGCACGCCGTGTATTGGCTGCGGGAGTACCTGCGGATATGCACGATGGGGAGATAGAGGTAAGTCTTTATGACCAAATCTGGCAGGCAGGAGCTATTCTGCTCTCCGAGGTGCGCAGCGTAGGGGTAATGGGCGATGAGCGTACGTATGAGAATCCCGTGGCATTGCGTGCCGTGACTTCGTCTGATGCTATGACAGCAGACTGGGCACATCTGCCATACGAGTTTATGGCAAAGGTGTCAAACGACATCATCAATAAGGTTAAGGGCGT
>CALZJL010000238.1 GCA_945787625.1 uncultured Prevotellaceae bacterium | reverse complement strand
AATACCTTGTCGTTCTTAGTCGTGATACTATTCTGGATAGTTCCCGTATACGACAACGCAATCTTCTCGTACCAACGCTCCTTACCCACTGCCACCTTTCGCTTAAAAGGATACATACGCGCCAAAGTGATATTGAGAGTAGGCAAGGTCAGCGAGATAGTAGAATCACGCATATTCTGGCTCATATTGGCAGTAGCAGACAGTGTAAGACCAATATTGGGAAAGGTGCGCGAATAGCTGACAGAACTCGTACGAGTACTTTGAGTATACGTCTCGGGATTATAGCGTGAATTGATATTATTGCGCTCATAGCTCTGGGTAGCAAAATTCACACTTGCCGAGAAACTCTGGTTAGGGTTAGCCTTGGAATCCATACGGTGAGTCCACGTAATCTTCATATCTGCCATCGAAGGCTGACCCTCGTCGATATATTTCTGATAACTGAAAAACAAGCTACCTGCAAACTTGTATCGCCAGTTATAGTTGTACGTAGCATTTATGCCCCACGAACCTTTGGTATAGACCTCGCCAAGCACTTTCAGATCCATATAGTCATTGATAGCAAAATAATAGCCTCCGTCCCTCAGGTAAAAACCACGAGACGTCTCCTCACCATACGTAGGCATTATAAATCCGCTTTGATACGAATGAGTAAACGGGAAGAAACCATATGGTACCGCCAGCGGAAGAGGCACATCGGCGACCACAAGATACGCCGGACCAAACACGACGCTCTGCCCGGGCTTCACCTTGTAACGAGTCATTTTGAGGTAAAAATGAGGATGTTTGGCATCACATGTCGTATACTTGCCCCCATTGCCATACATGACACCGCTACTATCACGCTTAGCCTCGTTGGCTATCATAAAACCCTCGCCCTGCTTGGTATATACATTGGTGATAAAGGCCTTGCGAGTCTTGAAGTTGTACGACATACTATCAGGCTCATACGCCTCCTCACCCTGCTTAAATGTAGGCTTGCCTTGCATCTCGCCTGTAGAATCAGGCTGTCCCGAAGCATGCACGAGGCTTGAGTCCAACGACATCGTAATCTTGTCTGACAGCAGTTCGAGATTCAGATAGTTCACCTGGCTACCTCCAAACAGTGTAGCCCTATTGGCCTTCATATCAAAAGTGATAGAGTCCTTGGCAGCATAAACCACCGGCTCGTCCAATGCCGTCGAACTCTTTTTCTTCGTCACAGTATCAGTCTGAACCGAGTCTACACGAACAGTATCTGCCAGTACCGTATCTGTCGGAATTGCATCAACGAGTGCAGTATCCGATGCGACCTGCCCAGCAAGTATTGAATCAGCAAACGAGCCGTCATAAAGACTACCAGCCCAGATGCCAGCAGTATCCACCCCGCCCATAGCCAACACCGCTAAAGAGCCGATGAACAAGAATATCGAGAACAGACGAGTACGCAATGCAAATACTATATTACAGCGCGCAAAGATAGCAAAAAAATCCCACATACCCAAAAACTTATTATAAGAAAATCAAAATAGCGCGAAATGCTCTGCTTTTCAGACAAACTTTTAGTAACTTTGCAGTACAATTTTTACATAAACCGCATTATGATAAAAAATCTAATCCTCGACTTTGGGAAAGTACTTGTCGACTACGACTTCGAAACGTTCTTCAGGAAAAATATCCCTAATCCGCAACGATGCGAGGCAGTCACCTCCATACTCTGCGACCCAGAAACGCTCAACACCTTCGACCGCGAGTCCAAGCCGTTAGACAAGATTGTAGACGACCTCATTGCCCTTCACCCTGAATATGAAGCAGAAATACACATGTTCGTCGAACATTATCCAGAGATTATCATTGGCGAAATGCCCGGCATGTATGAGCTCCTCTCTTCGCTCAAGGAGCAGGGTCTCAAACTATATGGTCTGACCAACTGGTGTAGCAAGGTACACCTTACCATGCAGCAATACCCCATTTTTTCTCTCCTCGACGGTCGTGTAATCTCATCTGAAGAACACCTCATCAAGCCAGAACCAGCCATATACCAGTGCCTCCTTGACCGCTACAATCTAAATCCCGAAGAATGTCTCTTTGCCGACGACAAGCCAGTCAACATACAGGGAGCCCTCGCTATGGGCATGCACGGCATCGTCTTCAGAAACTCTGCCCAATTCCGACAGGAACTCCAACAATACCTATCTCGCCATGTCTAAACAACACACAACACGTATAGCCCTCGTTCTTACAGCAATTGCCGTTGTAGCCATCAACCGCTATACTACAGCCACTCCCACACAAGTCGGTCTCACCGACGAAGACATACAAACCCTTGACCTGCGCCATATCGTCAAAGGTGGAGCACAAGGCATTCTCGTCGAACACAAGGGATACACGCTCAGTTACAGCACCACTCACAACACACCCTACTACGTAGCATGGCAACTCACCCAGCAGGAATGCCAGGTCTCTGCAGCCAATCGCAAGAACTATAGTTTCATTCCCGACGAAGACCTCCCATACACCAACCAAGTCACCTCAGCCGATTATACCAACTCCGGATATGATCGTGGACACATGTGCCCCGCAGCCGACATGAAATGGGACGCCGATGCCATGCACGATTGCTTCTACATGAGCAACATCTGCCCCCAAGTCCCCATTCTCAACCAGCAGTACTGGGAACGTTTGGAAAGAGCATGCCGACGCTGGGCCGAACGCGAGGGAAGTGTCTATATCATCTGCGGACCAGTATACAACAGACTCAAGCCCCAGCGTATCGGACGCGAGCACATGATAGCAGTACCAGACGCATTCTTCAAAGTCATCATCACCCTTGCACCAGGACGGGAAAAAGGCATAGGCTTCTATTATGCCAACGACGAAGCAAAGCAAACCATGGAAAGCGCGTCACGCACGATTGACGGTATAGAACAGATTACCGGCTACGACTTCTTCTCAGAATTGCCAGACCAACTCGAAGACAAGATTGAATCCTCCTGCAAGCTCCACGATTGGAATTAGTAAACAAGAAAAAAA
>CALZJL010000237.1 GCA_945787625.1 uncultured Prevotellaceae bacterium | reverse complement strand
TTTTTTCTTTAATCGTCGCATAATTTTGCCACAAAGTTATATATAAATGATGTATAATCCAAACTTTTTGCTTATCTTTGTGGTCAAATTGATTGAAATGATCGAAAAACACATCATACTCGAAGATGTCGACCCTGTGGTATTTTATGGGGTGAACAATGCCAATATTCAGATTGTGAAGGCTCTATATCCGAAGCTCAGGATTGTGGCTCGCGGCAATGTCCTCCACGTGATGGGCGACGAGTTGGAGATGTGTGCCCTCGAGGAAAATGTCGACAAGCTGCAGAGGCATTGCTCGAAATACAATTCGCTCACGGAGGAGGACGTGCTGCATATCTTGCGTGGCGAACGTGCGCGACAAGACGGCGTAGAGGGGGTGATTGTGTACAGCGTCAATGGCAAGCCGATATCGGCGCGTTCTGCCAACCAGCAGAAGCTGGTTCAGGCCTATGCTGCAAATGATATGGTCTTCGCTACGGGGCCTGCTGGCTCAGGCAAGACTTACATGTCGATTGCTCTGGCCGTACGTGCGCTGAAAAACAAGGAGATACGCAAGATTATACTCTCGCGCCCAGCTGTCGAAGCTGGCGAGAAGCTTGGCTTTCTGCCTGGCGACATGAAGGACAAGATTGACCCTTATCTACAGCCTCTTTATGATGCTCTTGAGGATATGATTCCAGCGCAGAAGCTCGCCGAGATGATGGAGCACAGGGTTATCCAGATAGCTCCGCTGGCTTTCATGCGTGGCAGGACGCTCAATGATGCTGTCGTTATCCTCGATGAAGCTCAGAATACCACTTCGGCGCAGATTAAGATGTTCCTGACGCGCATGGGGACGAATACCAAGATGATTGTCACGGGCGATATGACGCAGATTGACTTGCCGCGTGGGGTGACGAGCGGACTGAAGGAGGCGGTGAAGGTCTTGTCGGGCGTAGAGGGCATAGGGTTTGTCGAGATGGAAAAGAGGGATATCGTACGCCACCGCCTTGTGTCGCGCATAGTAGAGGCGTACGAGAGGTCTCAAGCTGCTATGATAGACTTTAAGCCCGAAGTTGAAGATATGTAAAAATCATTACAGATAAATACAAAGATGGCTGCATTGACTAAGACGGAGTTCTCGTTTGAGAACCAGACAAATGTGTATCACGGCAAGGTTCGTGATGTATACACAATCGGTGATGACCTGATGGTGATGGTCGCTACTGACCGCATCTCTGCTTTCGACGTAATCCTGCCCAAGGGTATTCCCTACAAGGGCCAGTGTCTCAATCAGATTGCTGCAAGTTTTCTGGACGCTACGGCAGACATTGTGCCCAACTGGAAGCTGGCCACGCCAGACCCTATGGTGACGGTGGGTTACAAGGCTGAGGGATTCAGAGTTGAGATGATTATCCGTGGCTACCTGACTGGTAGTGCATGGCGCGAGTACAAGAACGGCTGCCGCGAACTCTGCGGCGTGAAGCTTCCTGAGGGAATGCGCGAGAACGAGCGTTTCCCCGAGCCGATTATCACTCCTACTACCAAGGCTGAAGAGGGACACGATGAGAATATCTCAGCCGAAGAGATTATCGCGCAGGGTCTCGTCAGCAGGGAGGACTGGGAGACTATGGTGAAATACACACGCGCACTCTTCGCACGCGGCACGGAGATAGCTGCTGGCAAGGGTCTGATTCTGGTCGACACGAAGTATGAGTTTGGCAAACGCGACGGCAAGGTAATCCTGATTGATGAGATTCATACCCCCGACAGTTCGCGCTATTTCTACGCCGACGGCTACGAGGAGAAGTTCGAGAAGGGCGAGCCTCAGAAGCAGCTGTCGAAGGAGTTCGTGCGCCAATGGCTGATAGACCACGACTTCATGAACCGCGAGGGCGACGTGATGCCTGAGATTACCGACGAGTATGCCCAGAGCGTCAGCGACCGCTACATCGAGCTCTACGAGCATATTACGGGCACAAAGTTCGTCCCTGCCGATAGCGAGGGCGATATTGCTGCCCGCATAGAGCGAAATGTCAGCACTTGGCTCAAAACCAAGTAATCCGGCATAGGTTGTAAAATAATGCAGGTCTTATCCTCTCAGGACATGGCTTACAATCAAGAGAAGATTAAACCATATTCACCGCAGGGTGTGAAATCAGAACAGGTGGAGGCAATGTTTGACGGCATTGCTTCCACTTACGACTTTCTCAACCATGTCTTGAGTCTGGGTATCGATAGAGGCTGGCGACGTAAGGCGGTAGAGGCCTTGGGGACTTTTGCTCCACGTCATGTTTTGGATGTCGCTACGGGGACGGGTGACTTTGCTATACTTGAGGCTAATATTATTCACCCTGAGCATATTACTGGCGTTGATATCAGCGAGGGTATGATGTCGGTGGGGCGCGAGAAGGTGAAGAGTGTTGGCTTGGATGGCGTGATTTCGTTCCAGCGTGAGGATTGCTTGGGCATGTCTTTTGCCAATGAGAGTTTTGATGCTGTGACCGTGGCTTACGGCGTGCGTAATTTTCAGGATCTCGATGGCGGACTCGCTGAAATGTATCGTGTCTTGAAAAGGGGAGGACATTTGCTTATCGTGGAATTGGCGGCTCCCCCCAGTTTCCCTATGAAGCAATTGTTTTGGTTGTACTCACATGTGGTGATGCCTTTTGTGGGGTGGGTGGTGAGCAGCGACAAAAGTGCCTACACCTATTTGCCCGCTACGATGGAGGCTTTCCCACAAGGAGAGGTGATGGAGGGCATATTGAAAAAGGCCGGCTTCGCAAGAGTGGAGTGGCGTAGATTCACTTTCGGTATCTGTACTATGTATCTCGCAGAGAAGTGATGCGATGCAGGGCATTGGCATGTGAAGAGGTCAGGAAAAGGTGTCAGGGGGCGGAGGAAAATATTTTTTTGATTTTTTATGTCTTTTGTTTTGATGTTAGTTAATAATTCTTTATCTTTGTGCTCTAAGAGGTACTGTTTCGCAAGAGATAAATACAAACAATCTAAATAAACTAACCAATGAAAAAACTTTTCCTAATGTTGTTTGC
>CALZJL010000236.1 GCA_945787625.1 uncultured Prevotellaceae bacterium | reverse complement strand
ATGTTCCTCTCCAACAGTTTCGGCTTCGGAGGCACTAACTCAACGCTAATAGTGAGGAATATTGAGTAAGGTTATAAGGTTGTGAGGTTGTAAGGTTGTGAGGTTGTGATATGGCAGTGGTCTAAGCAAACAGATGCGACAGACACCATCTAAAGGATTGAATCCAATCAAATGACCTCAAAACCTTAAAACCTTAAAACCTTATACAACACATTATATAATAACACATAAAAAACATTTTGATTATGACAAGAGAAGAAATCATCGAAAAAGTAGCAGAGACTCTCTCTGAGGAGTTTGAGGTAGATCAGGAGGTTATCACCCCTGATGCTGTGATTTATGACACGCTTGAACTGGACAGCCTCAGTCTGGTTGACCTTGTGGCTGTAGTGCAGTACACATTCAAGGTCAAGATTCCTGTTGCTGACCTTCCATCAGTAAAGACATTCAACGACTTGTATGACTACATCGAGAGCCATCAGTAAGATTGAAGACCTTATACCGCAGCGCTCGCCCATCATGATGGTGGACGAGTTGCTGAGGGTTGAGGGTGATGAGTGTGTATGCCGTCTGGAGATACGCTCTGACAATTTTTTCATGGAGCAGGATGGCATGATAGCCGAGCCTGGTGTGATAGAGCACATCGCGCAGAGTGCATCGGCCTTTGCCGGACATAAGGCTTTGGCTGAGGGTGCTACAGAACCTCCAGTTGGATTTATCGGCGAGGTCAAGAACTTTAGGCTGGTACGCCGCCCACGACTTGGTGAGATCCTGGAGACAACCATCACCATGGGGGCTGAGGTCAATGGTGTCACCATCATCACGGGAGAGACTGTGGCCGGCGAAGAGACTATTGCTACCACACAGATGAAAATTTTCATTAGGGAAGACTGAATATGCTTTTAGAAAACAATTACTTCAAAGTCGTCCGTCAGGATAACACAGACTCGCTGAACGCTACATTCCGCATAGCATTGCTGCCCGATTGTGAGGTCTATAAGGGGCATTTCCCAGGCGAACCTATCTGTCCGGGCGTTTGCAATATCGAGACTATCAAGGAGTGTGCGTCGATGCTCCTCGGCAGGGAGTTGCGTTACTCTGCCATCAAGCAATGCCGCCTTACTGCCATTGCTACTCCACAGGTGTGTCCGGAGGTAGACATCACCATTGCCCTCACCGAGAGGGACGGTGAGTATGGCATACAGTCTACCATTTCTGATGACAAGCAGACATACATGATACTCAAAGGGACGTTGGTGTGAGATATGATGCTATCATAATCGGCTCTGGTCTTGGCGGTCTTGAGGTCGCCTTGATGCTTGCCAAGGTTGGCAAGCGTGTCCTTGTGCTCGAGAAGCAACGTCAGGCTGGGGGATGTATGCAGAGTTTCCGCCGTGGTACTATGCATCTTGACACTGGGCTGCACTATGTCGGGGGCTTGGGAGAGGGTGAATCGCTGCGTATAGCCTTTGAGAGCCTCGGGCTTATGCAGCTGCCATGGCAACGCATGGACGAGGACTGTTTTGAGGAGATTATATTCCCAAGCGGGAAGTTCTGCTGGTGTCAGGGTATCGACGCTTTTATCCATCAGATGAAAAGTTATTTTCCTCATGAGGATAATGGTCTCGAGCAATATAGGAATCTATTGCTCTCCAACGACGAAGAGTTTATGCAGAAGACGAATGCCTGGGACTATCTACACTCCATCTTCACCGACGAGTTGCTGATACAGGTGCTCTCAGCTCCTGCTACTTGCAAGATGGAGTTGCGCAAGGAGAGCCTGCCTCTCTTCACCTTCGTGCATGGTATAGCTCCATTTATCGAGAGTAGTTGGCGCCTGAAGGGCGATGGCAACCTCATAGTCAATCGTCTCGTGAATCAGATCACAGACAATGGGGGCGAGGTGCTGACTGGCAAGGAGGTGGTGGAGCTTATCGAGGAAGACGGACGGGTGGTAAGAGCCGTGTGTGCCGACTCGACCGAGTATGAGGCTTCGATATTCGTCAGCGACACTCATCCTGTGCTGACCACTCATCTACTTAGGCAAAGCCGCCAGATGAAGAGCATTTTCCGCCGCCGTATAGAGGCGCAAGACAATACAGCTGGTATATTCACGCTGCAACTAAAACTTAAACCACGCTCACTCAAATATTTCAACCACAACAAACTCGTGTTTGCCCACGATAACTGTTGGGACATGGCCGTAGGTGAGTCCCACACGGTCGAGGGTATTATGATAAGCAGTAGAATCCCCTCTTCGGGAGAATATGTCGACAATATCGATATCCTCACCCCGATGACGTGGGATGCCGTCATGCCGTGGCAGGAGAGCAAAATCGGTCACCGCCACAAGGCATACAAGCAGATGAAGCAAGAGGTGGCTCAAGCCTGCATACGCCTGGCTTCGACTGCTATACCCAATCTGGAGGATATTATCCAGAAGGAGTGGTCAAGCACTCCGCTCACGTATCGCGACTATAACGGCACGCCCTGTGGCAGCGCATTTGGTTTTCGCAAGGACTATACCAGTCCACTCACTACCATCGTGTCGCCACGCACTCCAGTGCCTAATCTATACATGACGGGCCAGAGCCTCATGCTCCACGGCCTGCAGGGAGTTACTATGACAGCCGGATTTACCATCCGTGCTATCCAAGACTGAACATTTAAGACAATCTTCTATGGCCAAGAGATTATTTCTATACATCACAGCAATGCTGTCGCTCATACCGGCGTATGCCCAATACATCACAGGTAAAGTCATAGCTGATGATGATGGCCTGCCCCTCGTAGGTGCAACCGTATGGTTTGCAGAAAACCCCTCAGCCAAGGTGAGGGTCGGAGAGACGGGCACATATCGTATACGCTACCGCCAGGGCACGCTCGTGTTCCACTGTTTCGGATTCAACGACGAGAAGGTCAACGTACGCAAACCTCAGAGCATCAATATCCGTCTCAAACCTGAGTCTGCCATGATGACCGAGGTGGTAGTCGAAGCTAAGAAGAAGAAATATACTCGCAAGGGCAATCCTGC
>CALZJL010000235.1 GCA_945787625.1 uncultured Prevotellaceae bacterium | reverse complement strand
GCTGTTTTTCTTGATGGAAATAGCCAATGCGGTAATAGATGAAATCAGACCCAGGATAGTTGCACCAGCACCGAGGAATGTATAGAACGAACTGCTCTTCACGCCCAGACTCTTGTTGGGCTCGATGTAAATCATGTCGTTCTGCTGTACGTAGAATGCCGGTGACTCAAAGACATCAACCTTGGTGAGATCGACATTGTACATCGTGCGCTCGCCGTTTACCTCGCGGAAGAGTTTGATGTTTTGACGCTTTGACATCTCAGACAGGTCTCCGCTCTGAGCTAATACGTCGACTATCGTGTTGCGCTCACTGGTCAGGCTGACCACGTGACACTGCTTGGCCGCTCCAATCACCGTCACGCGTGCGTTCATCAGACGCACAGTCACTTCGGGCTCAAGTATCAGGTTTTTCTCCTTGACCATGTTTTCGATAGCACGTGCAGCCTCTTCGGTGGTCATATTGTCAACGTATACCTTGCCAACGGCGGGAAGTATTACATATCCTTCGTTAGTCACGGTAAATCCATACGAATTGCTCACTGTACCATTGGCATACGTCGAACCATAGTTGCCAGCGGTACCCATCGTCACGTCTTGGGCGAAGACTTCAAGAAGCTCTTTGTCGGGACATGTAATCTTGACCAAAATCTGGTCAGCGGGCTTCAGTCTCATCTCGTACTGTTGAGCAATCTTCTGTGCTTGTGCGTAAAGTTCATCAGCACCTTGGAAATATACGAGTTTCTTTTGGCTGACGCAGCTTGTAGTAATTAGTGATACTATCATCAGTATCACAGTCGTCATACATGATAATTTCTTCATATCTAAGTTTTTTTTACATCGATGATGGTTGGTCTGTCAGAATTGCCACCATTTCTTCTTTGGCTTAAGTGTTTCTGGCTGTCCGAAGCCCTGCTCGAACATAATCTGCTCGTATGTTTTCTTTTCACTGATGAGCGTGTATATAGTACCCCAGTCTGGCAGTCCTCCGATATTGCGGTCGTCAATCCAGCAGTCGGCCTTGAGCTTGCGGCTATAGTGGTTGTTCTTGTCTCTCTCTTCCTCGGGGTAGTCCTTGTTGACGGCATAAAACTCCAATCCGTGATTCTTGCACCATTCTACAGCTTCGTCAAGCAGGCGTCCTTCGCGTACGGACCATAGAATCAACTGGTGACCATCAGCGATGAGTTGCTTCAATGTCTGTACGGCAAAGGGTTTCTCTTTGCCTATATGTGGATAGCGATGCTCCACTATTGTTCCGTCAAAATCTACTGCGATTGTCATAGCTCTTAGTTATTTGGCGTAGGCAATAGAGCGTGTCTCGCGAATTACTGTAATCTTCACTTGACCCGGATATGTCATCTCGTTTTGAATGCGTGTTGCAATCTCGCCCGAAAGTTTCTCCGTCTGCTTGTCGTCAATCTTGTCTGCGCCTACAATCACTCGCAGTTCGCGCCCTGCCTGTATGGCATAGGTCTTGGTCACGCCTGGGTATGACATGGCGATATTCTCAAGGTCTTTCAGTCGCTTGATATAAGCCTCGACAATCTCTCGGCGAGCTCCAGGACGTGCACCGCTGATAGCATCGCAAACTTGCACAATAGGGGCGATAAGACTCGTCATCTCCATCTCTTCGTGATGTGCACCGATGGCATTGCAGATGTCGGGTTTTTCCTTATACTTCTCTGCCAGCTTGGCTCCGTAGAGTGCGTGTGGCATCTCTGGCTCTTCATCGGGCACCTTGCCTATGTCGTGGAGCAATCCTGCACGTTTGGCTTTCTTGGGATTGAGACCAAGTTCTGAGGCCATCACGGCACATAGGTTTGCTGTCTCACGAGCGTGCTGCAATAGGTTCTGACCGTACGAACTGCGATACTTCATCTTGCCTACGATGCGTATCAGCTCTGGGTGCAGACCATGTATACCGAGGTCGATAGTGGTACGCTTGCCTGTCTCGATGATTTCGTCGTTAACCTGCTTCTTGACCTTGGCAACGACTTCTTCGATGCGGGCAGGGTGGATGCGGCCGTCAGCTACGAGCTGGTGTAGGGCCAGACGGCAAATCTCGCGGCGTACAGGATCAAAGGCACTGATCACGATGGCCTCGGGAGTATCGTCGACGACAATCTCCACTCCTGTGGCATTTTCCAACGCACGTATGTTGCGACCTTCACGCCCGATGACTCGTCCTTTTACCTCGTCATTGTCGATGTGGAAGACTGTGACGCTGTTTTCTACTGCGGTCTCGGTGGCTACGCGCTGTATGCTCTGGATGATAATGCGCTTGGCCTCTTTGTTGGCATTGATTTTTGCCTCGTCCATAATCTCGTTGATATACGCTGCGGCATTGGTGCGGGCTTCATCCTTGAGCGATTCGATAAGCTGGTTCTTTGCCTCCTCGGCACTCAGTCCGCTCAACTCCTCCAGTTTCGAACGCTCCTGGTTGACGAGGTCTGCCTCGCGAGTGTTAAGCTGCTCTTCCCTTTGCTCGAGCATAGCTTGTTGACCCTCTACCTTCTGCCTGAGATTCTCGGTTTCTTGCTTGCGCCTGTTGAGCTCATCCTGACGCTGGTTCAGACTCATCTCGCGTTGCTTGTTGCGGTTCTCGGCCTGCTGGAGTTGCTGGTTGCGCTGGTGTACTTCCTTCTCCAATTCATTCTTCTTTGAGAGGAACTTTTCCTTTACTTCAAGCAGTTTCTTCTGCTTCAAGACCTCTGCGGCTTCGCGCATCTCTGCCTCCATCTTCTTTTGTTTTTTCGGTACGATTACCAAGTACCACACCGCCCACCATCCGCATACGATGGCTAAGGCGATAATCACTCCAATTAGTATTTGCATAAATCAGTTCTACGGTTATGATGTTTTAATATATATATAATGTGTAGATTCACTTTTTCTCAAGCAACCTCTCCATCTCCTGAACCAATGGCGAGAGACGCTCGACGATTGGTGTGGTGTTGCTCTTTTCGATAGTGTGCTGCAGGCGTACGGCAATGTCGAGCATGCACATCATCATGTAACGCTCGGTCTGCAGACC
>CALZJL010000234.1 GCA_945787625.1 uncultured Prevotellaceae bacterium | reverse complement strand
ATGACACAGGATTTGAGATACAGCGTGGACTTATGGAAGCAGTAAGACACGACGACAACATCGACGTTTTGGAAAATCACTTTGCAGTCGAGATCATCACACAGCACCACATGGGTATACGAGTCACCAGACGCACACCAGACATAGAATGTTTCGGTGCATACATACTCAACCCCGAAACAGGAAAGATAGACACATATCTCAGCCGCGTCACCCTGATGGCCACCGGTGGTACAGGAGCAGTCTACGCCACAACCACCAATCCCAACATAGCCACCGGCGACGGTATAGCAATGGTATACCGTGCCAAAGGTAAAGTCAAGGATATGGAATTCGTACAATTCCACCCCACAGCCCTGTTCAACCCATCAGAACGTCACCCCGCATACCTCATCACCGAAGCAATGCGCGGATATGGAGGTATACTGCGTCTCCCCGACGGTAAGGAATTCATGCAAAAATACGATGAGCGCCTCTCATTGGCACCACGCGACATAGTAGCAAGAGCCATAGACAACGAGATGAAGATACACGGTCTCGACCACGTATGTCTCGACGTCACACACAAAGATGCCGAAGAGACCAAGCACCATTTCCCAAACATCTATGCCAAATGCATGAGCATCGGCATCGACATCACAAAGCAATACATCCCCGTAGTACCATGCGCCCACTACATGTGTGGCGGCATTAAAGTGGACCTCGACGCACAGTCGAGCATACACAGACTCTATGCCGTAGGCGAATGCTCATGCACTGGACTACACGGAGGAAATCGTCTGGCAAGTAATTCATTGATTGAAGCAGTAGTTTACGCCGATGCCGCAGCAAGGCACTCCATAGAGAATATCGACAACTACACCTTCAACGACAAAATACCAGAATGGAAGGACGAAGGCACCATGACCAACGAAGAGAAAGTCCTCATAGTCCAAGACGCCCGCGAAGTAAACCAGATAATGTCTACCTACGTAGGCATAGTACGCAGCGACCTACGCCTACATCGTGCATGGGAACGCCTTGATCTCCTCTACGAAGAGACCGAACACCTCTTCAAGCGAGTAAAACCAACCAAAGACATCTGCGAACTGCGCAACATGATCAACGTAGGCTATCTCATAACGCGTCAAGCACTTGAACGCAAAGAAAGCCGTGGTTTGCACTATACCATAGATTATCCCAAACACGCACTTGATACTAAGTGAAAAAGAGTATCTTCGGAATATTACTCTCGATGGAAGGAGTATTTTTGCTCCTCACCATGCTCGTCAGCCTATTCTACAAAGAATCTGAGTGGTGGGTATATCTAATATGCTCGGTTCTCAGCATCACAGTAGGCAGATGTTGCATATCACTCAGCAAGATGGATAAAACAAATCGGCGCTTCACACGCGCTGACAGCTTCATGATAGTATCCCTCACCTGGGTAATATTCTCAGTCATAGGCATGATACCCTTCATAATCATCGAAGAGCTCGACATAGCAAGTGCATTCTTTGAGACAATATCAGGATTTACCACCACAGGAGCGACCGTACTATCCGATATAGACACGATGAGCCACTCCCTACTATTCTGGCGTTCACTGACCCAATGGTTAGGAGGACTCGGTATCGTAGTCTTCTCGTTTGCCCTGATTCCAGTAAGCGAGATGAAGAACAACAACATATTCTCAGCCGAAGCCACAGGAATAGGACTTGAGAAAATCAGACCCAAAATAGGCTCCACAGCCAGAAGGCTCCTTATCATATACATACTACTGACAGGCGCGTGCGCCACAACATACATACTTGGTAATATGAACCTCTACGATTCAGTATGCCACGCCATGACCACCATAGCAACAGGAGGATTCAGCACACACCAAGACAGTATAGCACACTTCAATTCACGATACATCGAATACACCTGCAGCATATTCATGATACTAGCGAGTATAAACTTCTCACTCTTCTATTATGCCAGCATACGAAAATGGACAGTGATCAAGAACAACGAAGAGATGAAAGCCTTTCTGTGTATAGTAGTGATATCAACAGTATTCTTCTCACTACTTTTCACATACTCACCCCTGTCAAAGATAGATGCCTCAACACTACCCCACGGTTTAGAAGAAATTCTACGCACTTCGCTCTTCCATGTATCCACAATCATAAGCAGTACAGGATTTGCAGCATCAAAATACGACTACGTAGCATGGGGAGACTGTTTCTGGATGCCTACACTCGTCATCATGGCCATAGGAGCCTGCGCAGGCAGCACAGGAGGAGGAATGAAAGTCATCAGACTACTCATCTGCGCCAAGAGCGTACGCAACGAATTTATACGCCAGCTCCATCCGCGCGCCGTACTCGGGCTAAAGATAAACGGAATCATAATATCAGACGACAGAGTCAGACGATCACTAAGCTTCCTCTTCATATACATATCCCTTGTAGTTTTTGGTATGACAGTACTCACATATTTAGGACTTGACGCAGACACAGGCTTCGGCAGTTGCATCTCCATGCTCTCAAATACAGGACCAGGTACAGGAGTTTGCGGCCCGTCAAACACATTTGCCGACATACCAGCCACAGGCAAATGGCTCATGTCATTCTACATGCTCGTAGGACGCCTGGAGATATACACAGTACTATTTCTACTCATGCCCGAATTCTGGAAAGAAAGAAAATAGACAAATGGACAACACATACGACATATATAAAAATAACACCGGAGTTACATACACATCACCCATATTCGGCCCAATACACAGCCGCAGACTCGGATTGTCACTCGGCATCAATCTCCTGCCAGGCGACGGTAAATGGTGCACGTTCGACTGTATCTACTGCGAATGTGGGCTTAACCGCAACAAAAAGACACACACAGCGCCACCCACACGCCATATAGTCCACACAGCACTCGAAAACAAACTCATCGAGATGAGTCAATCCGGACATACCCCCGACGTACTCACTTTTGCAGGAAACGGCGAGCCCACCCTCAACCCCCATTTCCCAGAAATCATAGATGACGTCATAATGCTACGCGACA
>CALZJL010000233.1 GCA_945787625.1 uncultured Prevotellaceae bacterium | reverse complement strand
TGCTCATGGCGCAGATGATGAGGCTGACGATGCCGAGAATCCAGCCTACGAGGCGGAAATTTCCGACCAGCGCCACCTCCTCGTGGAAGGCGTGGAAATTGTGGACCATCTTTTGAACTACGGAGGGCTCTATGCGCTGAATGACGTCTTCCGTTTCGCGTAGTAACTGCCGATACTTCCCCTCTTTGGGGATAAGGATGAAATTCGTGGCTATGTCTGTTGTGTTGGGGCGGATTAGGAGTGACACCTCTTCTCTTTCGTATGGAATACCTGCTATCGTTCCTGCGATAGGAAATGCGTGGGGTTCTATGTACCATAAGTTGAGTACATCGGAAGACGCAATTCCCAGCCTGCGCAGTTTGTGGTAGAGGCTGTCGTTAAGCAGTAGGTAGGCGTCGGTGCTGATGGGTCTGTGGAGCCAGTTCACGCGCAGGTTGTAGAAGGAGACGAGCGAGGTATCGGCGGTGAGGAATATGGGAAAATGCGACTGGCCTCCGAATGCTTCCAACACCTTGGGATTGTCCGCTATGTCGGGAATCTTATAGTAGCAACTCTCACGGATTATCATCTTGTCCAGACTTGGTAGGTGGGCTATCTTTTCTTTCAAGTTATTGCGGTTTTCCAATGCATCATTGACGCACAGATAGAGGCTTTCCTTATAGGGTTCGAGGTCGTCGGGAAGATTGAGCGAATTCTGCACCAAGACCGTCCACTTGCCTATCGTGAGTGTGCCGCACACGAAGACGATACTGATGGCTACCTGAAGTCCCAGCATCACATCGCGGAAAAGGTGCGTGCGGCTACCTCGCATGTGGGCGGCCAGTCCTTGCCCTGCATGGCAGATGCGCGCCAATGCTACCCAGATGATGAGTGCGCAGAGCAGGAGCAGCAGCAGGCCGATGCAAAGGCTGTAGTACGTCAGATCCTGTATGGAGAAGGGTGCATCGTTAATAAACCTGACAAAGTGTGTATAGACGAAGTGCTCCACCCAGCTGCCCATGAGCATGGCTACCGCCACCGAAAGAGCTACCACCAGCACTACTTCGGTCAGGAGTAGGCGAAAGAGCTGGCTGCGTCGTGATCCGTGGGTGATGCGTAGGGCTATCTCGCGCCTGCGCATCCAGAAGAGCTGTACCTCCATGCGCAGAAAGCCGATGAGGGCGGCAATGAGAATGAGCGCGCCTGCCAGATGGATCAGCGTCTGGACGGCGACGACTATGCTGATGTCATCCCGGTTTACCGCGCTTTCTAATGTCGCTCTAAATCCGAAGGGCTTCAGACGGACGTTCAGTTCGTGAAGCAGATGTGAGGTCGTACTGCCTTCGCGCAGCACTATGGTAACCCATCGGGCATAGTACGGTTCGCCTCCCTCTCCGTTTTTCGCTCCGAATAGCTCGCTTTCCATCTCGCCGAGACAGATATATAGGGACTGGCTGTTGAGGAGGGGGTCAAAACAGGAGACGTCTTCAAACACATCAACAATGGTAAGCGGAATCGTAAGCATTCTATAGCCCCTCTGACATACAGCCGCCCCACGAGGGTCATCGTTGCCAAACACTATGGCGGCCATCTTCTGGCTGATGATGGCTTCGCCTGGCTTCAGCTTGCTGATGGTGCGTCCCGTAATGGCGGAACGTATGCCTACAAGGTTGAAATAGCTGGGTTCGACGAGGGTGAATGGTATGAATGTTTTCCGCCTGATGGAGTCGCCCAGACGGAACTCCATGATGTCACCGAACCATGTTCCGTTGGGCACTGCCATGCGCTCTATGCTCCTCGGTCCACCGTCGCGCTTGAGGGCAAGGAGAAGGTCTCGGTTGAAGGACGGAGTGGGTACATTCTCCTTGCCCGTGGGATTCTCTTTTGCGCTGCTCCCGTCGATGGGTTCAAGGTAAACTTTGAAGGCGCGGTCTGCGTAGGGTTGGCTGTAGAGGCTGGGAAATGTCACTTTTGTCAACACGGCGTGGGCAAAGGCGAGCGTGACGATGCCGATGGCGATGCTCAGCACGGAGATGGTGGTCTGCAGCTTGTATTTCATGAGGTTGCGTAGGGCAACCTTGAGGTTGTGGGCTATCATATACATGGTGGGGAGGGGCTTACAGTTCTACGCGTTCTACTATCTCGCCGTCGTAGAGGCGGACGATGCGGTCGGCATAGGAGGCGTCGTGCTGCGAGTGGGTGACCATGATGATGGTGGTGCCCTCCTGATGGAGTTCGCCGAGGAGGTTCATGACTTCTTTGCCGTTCTTGGAGTCGAGGTTGCCTGTGGGCTCGTCGGCAAGTATGATTTTGGGGTTGGCCAGTACGGCACGGGCTATGGCTACACGTTGCTGCTGTCCGCCTGAGAGCTGGCTGGGGAAGTGCTTGCGGCGGTGGGAGATGGCCATACGGTCCATGACGGCTTCCACGCGCTGTCTGCGTTCCTTGGCTGGAGTGCCCATATAGAGCAGGGGGAGCTCGATGTTTTCGTAGACGTTGAGTTCGTCGATGAGGTTGAAGCTCTGAAATACGAAGCCGATGACTCCCTTGCGTATGTCTGTGCGTTCGTTTTCTTTCAGAGTGCTCACGTCGGTGCCGTTCAGCAGATATGTGCCTTCGGTGGGGTTGTCGAGCAGACCGAGGATATTGAGCAGGGTGGACTTGCCGCAGCCCGACGGTCCCATGACGGCGACAAACTCTCCTTCCTTCACTTGTAGGTTTACCTCGCGGAGAGCCCATGTCTCCACTTCTTCCGTACGGAATACTTTCTTGACGTTTTGTAGTTGTATCATTTTTTGTTTGTTGTTTAGTTGTTTAGTTTTTTTGTTGTTTTGTTGGTTGGTTGGGTCTTTTGTTGGTTGGTTGGGTCTAACGTCTTCTCCTGACGACAAACAAACAACCTTAAAACCTCATAACCTTATAACCTCATTAAATAACCTCATAACCTTATAACCTCATTAAATAACCTCATAACCTTAAAACCTTATAACCTTATAACCCCAAATTACTCTTTCACTATAATCTCCGAGGGATTGGTGCGCAAGATGATGCGAATGTGCCACACGA
>CALZJL010000232.1 GCA_945787625.1 uncultured Prevotellaceae bacterium | reverse complement strand
CAAATAAAAATGGAACTATTATTAGCTTATCTGGGCATAGCCCTTTGTGTAGGACTGTCGGGAGTAGGCAGTGCCTACGGAGTGACAATCTGCGGTAATGCTGCAATCGGAGCATTCAAGAAGAATCCCAATGCAAGCGGCTCATACATGGGCCTGTCTGCCCTGCCATCATCTCAGGGACTATATGGCTTCGTTGGTTTCTTCATGCTCAACAGTCACGTAGGTCAGGGCTTGCAGATGCCCGCAGCGTGTGCTATCTTTGGCGTGGGTCTTGCGCTCGGTCTTGTAGCCCTCTTCTCTGCCATTCGTCAAGCTAAGGTTTGTGCCAACGGTATCTCTGCTATAGGCGCAGGACACAATGCCTTCGGTACAACTATGGTGCTTGCTGTGTTCCCTGAGCTTTATGCTATCCTTGGCCTGCTCGTGCTTATCCTGACTGCCAACACACTTCCGACAATAGGATAGTATCACCATCGCATACAAGGTATCAAAAGCCAGTCCGCGGTATGTGGGCTGGCTTTGTCGTGCATGATAGGAATGGTGCTGCTTAGGGCAAAATATTGGATATAATCCTGGGGAATATGTGGGCTGGATTGTGATAGCTGTACAACATCGCAAGTCTTGTAGGCGAGAATTTATCTGACGCCGTCGAAAATATCGTTTAATTTTTGGCAAAAAGCAAAATTTATTGTAAATTCGCAGTCTGGAATTAAATAATATATGATGATATATGAGTAAGAATTTCAAGAGAACTACCGTTACGGCAGCGCTGCCTTACGCCAATGGTCCGGTGCATATAGGTCATCTGGCTGGCGTGTATGTGCCGGCAGATATCTATGCCCGTTATCTCAGACTCAAGGGGCGTGACGTAATCTTTGTGGGCGGTAGCGATGAGCATGGAGTGCCTGTCACCATAAGGGCACGCAAGGAGGGTATCACTACTCAGGAGGTAGTAGACCGTTATCACAACCTTATCAAGAAGTCGTTTGAGGACTTTGGTATTTCGTTTGATATATATAGCCGTACTACAAGCCCCACTCACCATAAGCTGGCGTCGGATTTTTTCAGAAAGCTTTACGATGAGGGGAAGTTTGTAGAGCAGGTGTCCGAGCAGTTTTATGATGAGCAAACGGGGCGTTTCCTGACGGATCGCAACATCAGGGGTGAATGTCCTCGATGTCATGCTCTTGAGGCGTATGGTGATCAGTGTGAGAAGTGTGGTGCTACGCTCTCACCTGAGGAGCTGATCAACCCTTACAATGCTGAGACTGGCAACCCTTTGGTCAGGAGAGAGACGAAGCACTGGTATCTACCTCTCGACAAGGATCAGCAATGGCTGGAGAAATGGATTCTCGAGGAGCACAAGGAGTGGCGAAGCAATGTGTACGGCCAGTGCAAGAGTTGGCTCGATTCGGGTCTGCGCCCACGCGCTGTGACGCGAGATTTGGACTGGGGTATACCCGTACCAGTGGAGGGTGCGGAGGGCAAGGTGCTCTACGTGTGGTTTGATGCCCCGATAGGATATATCTCCAATACTAAGGAACTCTGTGAAGCTCGTCCTGAGTTGGGCAGTTGGGAGACATGGTGGAAGGATCCTGAGACCCGTCTCGTTCATTTTATCGGTAAGGATAATATCGTCTTTCACTGCATAGTCTTCCCAGCCATGCTGAGAGCGCACGGGGAATATATCCTCCCGGATAATGTGCCGAGCAACGAGTTTCTCAATCTTGAGGGTAACAAGATATCTACGAGCAAAAACTATGCTGTCTGGCTCAACGAGTATCTGACAGATATGCCGAACCGTCAGGACGAGCTTCGCTATGTACTTACAGCCAACGCTCCCGAAACCAAGGATAATGACTTTACTTGGGCAGACTATCAGGCGCGTTGCAACAATGAGCTTGTGGCTGTATATGGTAATTTCGTCAATCGTGCGCTGCAACTCACCCAAAAGTATTATGAGGGCAAGGTTCCTCCTTGTGGCGAACTGAATGACTATGATCGTGAGACACTCGCCGAGTTTTGCGATGTGAAAGACAGACTCGAAGGGCTGCTGGAGAACTTTAAGTTTCGCGAGGCGCAGAAGGAGGCAATGAATCTGGCGCGAATCGGCAACAAATACATCGCAGACTGTGAGCCATGGAAGGTTGTAAAGTCAAATCCAGAGCGGGTCATGACAATCATCAATATAAGCTTGCAGATTACGGCTAATCTTGCTATAGCTTTTGAGCCTTTCTTGCCGTTCTCAAGCCAGCGCTTGCGTACTATGCTTGCTATGGAGTCATTCTCATGGGAGGACCTCGGACGTACAGACCTCATGGTGGAGGGACACTCCTTGCCCAAGCCTGATCTACTTTTCACTAAGATAGAGGACGATGTCATTGCTGCTCAGGTCAGGAAGCTTGAAGATACTGTCCGTGCCAATGAAGAGGCTGCATATAAGTCTGCCCCGGTCAAATCGGTCGTGTCTTACGAAGACTTCGAGAAGCTGGATATACGTGTAGGCTTGGTCAAGAGTTGTGAGAAGGTCAAGAAGTCCAAGAAGCTGCTGAAGTTTATCATCGATGACGGCAGCGGTACGGACCGCACGATACTCTCGGGCATAGCGCAATGGTATGAGCCGGAGCGTCTCATGGGTCAGAGAGTGCTGTTTGTGGCAAATTTTGAGCCTCGCAAGATGATGGGCATCGAGAGTCAGGGTATGATACTCTCTGCGGTGAACTATAATGGCGACCTCGCCGTGACCTCCACGCTCGATGAAGTGAAACCAGGCAGTCAGATAGGTTAAAACTTCTTGACAGACAGATAAACACTGATTGAACCCACCGATATGACGGTTGCAAGGATGACCAGAATGTCGAGTGGGTTCACTATTACGGGATAGGCATCGATTATAAAGCTGCCTTCGCTCTGACCCATGCGTATCCACCCGAAGTGCTGCTGCCCGAGACAGAGTAGAAAGCCCAGCACAAGTCCGGCAACGGCTCCCGCTATGGTGATGAGCTGCCCCTCGTAGATGAAGATTCGTTGTATCTGTCCCGCAGTGGCTCCGAGATGACTGAG
>CALZJL010000231.1 GCA_945787625.1 uncultured Prevotellaceae bacterium | reverse complement strand
CCATCACCCTCAACGACGGCTGGGGAGCCAAGCGATACACAGGCGACTCAAAAAGTTTTGGCATCATAGCCGGTGAGACTACACGAGTCGCAGTCCCATGCACTACGGCCAATGCAGCAGTAGCGATCAACATAGACGAGAGTCTGAGCAACTGCAGGGTGACGATAACCTCTGCTGACGGACGCACCCTCACGACTACAGAAAACCGCACGGCCTACCTCAACGTCTCTGCCGAAGGACAGACGACCGTTAGCATCACCATAGAGAAAGACGGACAAATAGTCAGCGAAAGCAACGAGATCGAGCTCGGAGCAGCCCAAGTCAAGGATATCAACATCAAGCCCAAAGACGACAACGAAAGCACCATCGGGCTTGACATCACATACGACGATTCATACAATCAAATCACAGTCGGGGTAAACCTGCCCCTTGATTGAATATCAATATTTCGAACAATAATTTTAACTGAACCATAAAGATGCAAAAGATGTTATTTTATGTAGCTGCAATGGCTGCCGCGTTTACCTCATGTACAAACGACACAGAAGTTGAGCCAGGTCTGGCTACTATCAACCTCAGCATTACGAGCGACAACGACATGACCGTCCACACCCGTGCCACCCAGAATGCCGACAAGAGCGTTTGGTATGCACAAGTAGGAGACGAAAGTCAGATTCATGTAGACGAACTGGTAGGAAAAACCTATCAGCCCGGAGAGAAAACAATCAAAGTGTCAAGCCACACAAGTCTCGATGCAGCACTCCAAGCTAACGAAGGCGCAGGCGAGGCATACTACGAGGCGAGCCAGAACGTCAACCTTGTAGCAGGCGTCAACAACATCAGCTTCAACTGCGGCACGGCCAAAAACTCAAAGGTAAGCGTAGACTGGAGCGGAGCAAACGGTGTATCAGGACTCACCATGGCAAACGTAGTAGCCACACAGACTGGACGTACGGGCTACACCTACACCACCTCAGGCACAAGTGCGTTTTTCAAGACAACAGACGATATCACTTGCACCATAAACTATAATTACAACGGCAGTAACAAGAGTATCACCAAGACCATCACGACTCCAATGGCAGCCACAGAGTACAAACTGATGATAACAGCCAACACTAACGGCTCTATCACCACTATCACCATCACCTACGATGACGCATTTACAGAAGGAAACACCCCATCTGTCACCATCGATGCTGCAACAGGCGGTGAAGCGTCACCTACATTACAGTAATTACACGATAAAACCGCAGATAATGAAACTATACAACGCCATTCTCGCAAGCACGATTATTGCGTCTGTCATCTCCTCATGCCAGAATGAGGAGACAGAGCCCACGATGCAGCAAGGCCAAGTCATACTGTCGTGCCCCGACATCGCAGCATACATAGACGGAGGCACACGCACCGCCACGCTGACCGACTTCAATGGGTACACGTTCATGCTCGACGGCACAGACAGCGAAGGACAAAGTGTATCGTATCAGATTGCATTTCAGAAAGATGGCGACACATATAGTACCATTATCCCAACTGGACAATACACTATCACGGCAGACAACACTCAGGCAGCCCAATCTGGCTTGGGCTGCCCATACTACAAAGGCACATCAGCAGAGTTTACACTCGCCCCAGGAGGAAGTGTGTCAGTCAGCATCAGCATGGGCAAACCACGCAATTCACAAATCACACTCTCCCAAGACCCCAGTTTCACCGCCCTCTACGATCTCATCGGAGTAGAAATCCACGATGAAACCAGCAGAAACATCACCCTCAATGCCCAAACCACCACAGGCTATGTAATGGTACCAAGCAATAAGCAAATCACGTATACCATCAAAGCAGAAGCCAAAGCAGGAAGTCACGTCACAGACCTCCCCACATCAGGCATAAACAAAACCATCACCATACAATCAGGCCACTCATACACCATCTCCCTCACAGCCCAATCCATCTCAGACATGATGATAGGGATAGGCGAAGGAAAACACGATGGCGAGTTTGACGCTCGCCCAATGGATTAGGAAGCAATAAAAAATCTGCATGAAACAGAATACTATTATATATAAGGCACTCGCACTATCACTCCTGATGATTATTGGGAGCGTGAACTATGTGTGGGGATATGGGGAGACTACGAGCTATGTTTTGATAGATACCTCAAATGAATATTCCCTTAAAACAATTGCAATAGGAAGTGCATTCAAGCTAAATGGTCCAGGACGGACTTTGTCTTTCAATTCACACTCAAGTACATTCCTTGGGGCAACAGGAGCTGGCCCAATTAGAGTTGAAGCTTCAATAGATAATGGGTCAACATGGCAAGAAATATACAACACCACTGTAGAAAAAGATTATAAAACATACACATGCAGTATAAATCCAGATGTAACGCATATTAGATTTCGTACAACTACTGGTGCAACCTTAACAAAATACTACAGAAATATTACTATCACTCGCGCCACAAACATCACCGCCACCACGACAAGCATAGACTTCGGCACTCAAGCAGTCAACGCATCAAGCACTAAGTCAGCAAGTTTCTCGTATAACAACACCACCTACAACCAACAAGTTACGGGGACGTGCCCCCCGGGATTTAGCGTTACATCGAAAGCTGTTGGTGATACAGGCAGTTCATCAGTTAATGTCAAATACTCTTCCTCTACCCCGGGAGTACACAGCGGTCCGGTAACCCTGTCTATGAACGGAGCTACCACGACCTTCAGTGTCAGTGGCAAAACCACAGCAACATACAATTTCTCTGCCTCTGCCATACCTAACTACGACACACACGGTTCTGCCACCGCGTCTGTAGGGCAATCAAGCATTACTTCTACAAATGTAACAGAATCGACAAGTGTCACATATACAGCCACGCCAAATCCTGGCTACGAATTCGTAGGCTGGAGAGCAAGTGCAGACGCTACCACCTACGAATCAACCAACGCTACCTATACGACAACCATATCTACCAGTTTCCCCACCACCACGGCAAGCAAAACGCTTTACGCTATATTCAAGCCCGTATTCCATTTCACCGTCGAGGCACAGAAGATAT
>CALZJL010000230.1 GCA_945787625.1 uncultured Prevotellaceae bacterium | reverse complement strand
TCAATCAGCGGCTCCCCATACCCACAAATCAGCTGCAACACCTGCGCAGCCTCCACACTCCCCACCACAGCAGGAGTCACCCCCACCACCTGTTTGCCAGGATGCCTCATCGAAAGCGTCGCCTCCTCATCAGGAAAGAGCGTACGATACGACGCCCTCCCCACACACAAAACAGCCACCTGCCCCTCCAGACCGCACACAGCCCCATAGACAAACGGTTTGCCCAGCTCCACACACACATCGCTGATGAGAAACCTCGCAGCAAAATTGTCCGTACCGTCCACCACCACATCATACCCAGCAATCAACTCCCGCGCATTCTCCACAGAAAGCCTACACTCATGAGCCACCACAGAAATCGACGAGTTGAGCTCCAACAGCCTACGCTTCGCACACAAGACCTTAGACAACCCCACCTCCCCCTCACTATACAACACCTGCCTCTGCAAGTTCGACACCGACACACAATCATCATCAACCAAGCCAATCACCCCCACCCCAGCACCAGCCAGATACGTAGCAATCGGCGAGCCCAAGCCCCCCACACCCACCACCAGCACCCTCGCCGCAGCAAGCCTCCCCTGCCCCACCTCGCCAATCTCAGGCAAAATCAACTGGCGAGCATAACGATCCGAAAAATCCACCATAATTCAAAGCCTACGTAAATCATGAGACAACTTAGCCGCACAGAAGTTAGGCCCACACATCGTGCAATACTCCCCGTCCGTATGCCCAGCCTCCTCAAAATACTGCAACGCCCTGTCAGGATCCAACGACAAATGGAACTGATCCCTCCACCTAAAGTCAAAACGCGCCTTCGACAAAGCATTATCCCGAATCTGCGCCCCAGGGTGCCCCTTAGCCAAATCAGCAGCATGAGCAGCAATCTTATACGTAACCACCCCCACCCTCACGTCCTCACGATTAGGCAAAGCCAGATGCTCCTTCGGAGTCACATAGCACAACATCGCCGTCCCCAGCCACGCAATCTGCGCCCCCCCGATAGCACTCGTGATATGATCATAGCCCGGAGCAATATCCGTCACTATAGGCCCCAGCGTATAAAACGGCGCCTCATGACAATGATCCAGCTGACGCTCCATATTCTCCCTAATCTTATGCATCGGCACATGCCCAGGCCCCTCGATAAACGCCTGCACATTCCTCTCCCACGCACGCGTCACCAACTCCCCCATCGTATCCAGCTCAGCAAACTGCGCCGCATCATTAGCATCAGCCGTACACCCAGGCCTCAACCCATCACCCAGCGACAAAGCCACATCATACTGAGCCACAATATCGCAAATCTCATCAAAATGCTCATACAGAAACGACTCCCTATCATGAATCAGGCACCACTTACTCATAATCGATCCCCCACGACTCACTATACCACACAGACGACTATCCGCCAAATGCACATTCTGCCTACGAATGCCAGCATGAATCGTAAAATAATCCACCCCCTGCTCACACTGTTCAATCAGCGTATCGCGATACACCTCCCACGTCAGATCCTCCACACGCCCATTCACCTTCTCCAAAGCCTGATAAATAGGCACCGTCCCCACAGGCACCGGACAATTCCTCACGATCCACTCCCTCGTCTCATGAATATTCTCACCCGTCGAGAGATCCATCAGCGTATCCCCACCCCACCTACACGACCACACAGCCTTCTCCACCTCCTCATCGATCGACGACGTCGTAGCCGAATTACCAATATTCGTATTAATCTTCACCAAGAAATTACGCCCGATAATCATCGGCTCAGCCTCAGGGTGATTAACATTCGCCGGCAACACCGCACGCCCCCTCGCAATCTCCTCCCTCACAAACTCCGGCGTGATATGCGACTTGATGCCCAGCTCCTCACAATTCATATTCTCACGAATCGCCACATACTCCATCTCCGGCGTGATAACACCAGCCTTAGCATAAGCCATCTGAGTGATAGCCCTCCCCACCTTCGCCCTACGCGGCAGCCTAATATGCTCAAAGCGCAACCCATCAAGACTCCTATCCGCCAGACGCGCCCTCCCATACTCACTCGACACCTCATCGAGCACCACCGTGTCATCACGATCCACAATCCACCTCTCCCTAATCCTCGGCAAGCCCCTCTTCAAGTCCACCACGATGTCAGGATCAGAAAACGGTCCACTCGTATCATAAATATACACAGGCTCATTCACCACCGTATGCGGCACCCCATTCCCATCCTTAGTCACCGTAGGCGTCAGATTCACCTTCGTCATACCCACCCTGATGTCAGGAAACAACTTACCCTGCATATAAACCTTCTCCCTCTTAGCATACGCCCTATTATCATTCACAGCCATAATCAAAACTCAAAATTAAAGAAACACATCAAACATCAAGAAAAGACGTCAGCGGCGAGCTCGCCACCGCACCGTCACACACAGCCCCCAGCCCAGCCTCAAAAGCACGACGGCCAGCCACCACAGCCTCCCTAAACGCCCTCGCCATCTCCACAGGGTCCCCCGCCACAGCAATTGCCGTATTCACCAAGCAGCAGTCCGCCCCCATCTCCATAGCCTCCGCAGCATGACTCGGAGCCCCGATCCCAGCGTCCACCACCACAGGCACCGTAGCCTGCTCGATGATAATCTGCAAGAAATCCCTCATACGCAACCCCTTGTTAGACCCAATCGGAGCCGCCAGCGGCATCACCGTAGCCGCCCCCGCCTCCTCAAGATGCTTACACAACGTCGGGTCAGCCTGACAATAAGGCAACACCACGAAGCCCATCTTCACCAACCTCTCCGTAGCCCTCAGCGTCTCCACCGAGTCCGGCAAGAGATAACGCGGATCAGGGTGAATCTCCAGTTTCAGCCAATTCGTCCCAAACGCCTCGCGCGACATCTGAGCAGCAAACACAGCCTCCTCAGCATTTCTCACCCCCGAAGTATTAGGCAACAACTGAATATCGCGAAACTGAGTGATATGCCCCAGCAAATCATCATTAGCATCGTCCAGTTCCACACGCTTCATAGCCACCGTCACCATCTCCGTCCCACTCGCCCTGATAGCCTCAGCCATCAAAGCATTACTATTGAATTT
>CALZJL010000229.1 GCA_945787625.1 uncultured Prevotellaceae bacterium | reverse complement strand
TCACAGTCCTGGCCGAGAGCAGGGTATACCTCCTGCACTCGGACAGATTGTATTTTGACTCGTCTGTCAACAAGGAGGCTCAGTTTCTCGTAGGCAATGTTCAGTTCCGTCACGACGATGTACTCATGTGGTGTGATAGTGCGCTGTATTACGAGGCGTCCAATAGTTTTGACGCCTTTGGTAATGTGCGAATGAAACAGGGCGACACCCTCAGTCTCACGGGTGATGAACTCTATTACAATGGCTTGGAGAAACTTGCAAAGGTCAGGTATAACGTAGTCTTGAAACACCGTGACATGACTCTCTATACCGACTCATTGGACTATGATCGCCTGTACAACGTAGGCTATTTCTTCGAGGGAGGACATCTAGTAGACAAGGACAATGATCTCGTTTCGGACTGGGGCGAGTATCACCCCGACAAGCGAGATGCCGTCTTCAACTACAACGTAAAGATGGTGACACCAGCACCCCCCAAGGCACCAAAGACCATATTACTGACCGACACTCTACACTATGACACACGTACGGCCATAGGTCATGCACTCGGCCCGAGTACCATCGACGACGGCAGCACTCACGTCTATACCGAGTCAGGCTATCTCAACACTCGCAACGATAATATGATACTTCTGGAGCGGAGCGAACTCAATGACAACGGAAAAAAGCTCATAGGAGACAGCGTAAACTGGAACAGCACGGACTCAATAGGAGAAGCGTTTGGAAACGTGGTCTACTCGGATGTCATCAATCAGAACATGATGACGGGTAACTACGTCTACTACGAGAACAAGACAGGCTATAGCATGGGAACAGACTCGCTCTGTCTCATAGACTTTTCGCAAGGCAAGGATACCATGTATCTCCATGCCGATACCCTCAAGATGTACACGCGCAACATCAACACTGACTCCGTGTGGCGTGACCTCCATGCCTACCATCGGGTTAGAATGTTTCGCAACGACTTGCAGGGAGTATGCGACTCGCTCGTCTATCACGGGCGTGACTCCGTAGCCATCATGTACCGTGACCCCATAGTATGGATGGGCTCGCAGCAGATGCTTGGCGAAGAGATTAGGGCCTTCATGAACGACAGCACCATAGATAGCGTGCAGGTGCTCAGGCAGACCCTGTCGTGCGAAAAGATAGACGAAGACAACCATTTCAACCAGATTGCAGGTCATGAGATACACTCATACTTGCGCGACGGTGAAGTCTATCTTACCCACGTCATCGGCAATGTATACGTCAAATACTATCCCCTCGACGACGATAGTCTGATGATCGGTCTCAACCACACCGAGAGCACCGAGCTCAAGATGTATGTGGGCGAAGACCGCAAACTCGAACGCATGTGGATGCCGGCAGCCACAGGGACGCTCTTCCCGATACTGAAGATTCCCGAGTCTCAGAGATTTCTGGAGAATTTTCAATGGTTTGACTACATACGCCCCCTTGACAGATACGATATCTACGTATGGCGTGGCAAGCGGTCGGGCACAGAGCTTATAGAGAAAAAACAACGCAAGGTACCCTTGCAGAAACTTGAAAACATACAAACAAAGAAAAATGGGAATGTTCAAGGCACGCGAGCCCCGCAAGTTTCGCAGGGTGAGCATATACACTGACGAGCGTAGGGAAAAGTTGCAGCGACTGGTCGATGAAGTGAAAGCTCAGGAGTCAGCCCCCGAGGAGAAAGCCCCGGTGACGGTAGAGGACGTGATGCGTAATGACCGTTTCAAAGGCAAGTTCTCGCAGTATACCCCCAGAGCCCAGCGTCACAGCGAGAGTGGCCGTAGCCGCCTCGCCTGGCCGATAGCACTCATAGCGATACTGATACTGATAATGATATGGCATTATCTCCTGACAGGAAACGTACATTTGTGAATCTCAAACCCTCAAAAAAGTGAACATCGTCCAGCTCTTACCGGAAAAAGTAGTCAGCCAGATAGCAGCAGGAGAAGTCGTGCAACGTCCGGCATCTGTCATCAAGGAATTGATGGAAAATGCCATAGATGCAGGAGCAAGTAGCATCGAAGTGCTCGTCGAGGACGCAGGACGCTCACTCATACAGGTGATAGACAACGGAAAGGGCATGAGCCCAGACGACGCAACGCTGGCGTTCAAGCACCATGCCACGAGCAAGATACGCAACGCCGAAGACCTCTTTACGCTCCACACCATGGGATTCAGAGGCGAGGCTCTGCCCTCGATAGCAGCGGTATCGCAAGTAGCATTGCAGACTCGCACCCCAGACGCAGAGTTGGGTACCCACATAGAGATAGCCGCCAGCGAAATTACCAGCCAACACACCTGTGTATGCAAGGTAGGATCAAACTTCGCCGTACGTAACCTTTTTTACAACATACCAGCCCGACGCAAATTTCTCAAGTCCAACACCACCGAGCAGAACAATATCATACAGGAGTTTCAGCGCGTGGCACTTGTCAATCCCTCCGTGGAGTTCTCGCTCTCTACCGACGGAACACTCCAGGCACGCCTTGCTCCCTCCAACACCCGGCGCCGCATAGTAGACATTTTCGGACGCAAGACCGGAGAGCAACTCTTGCAAATCGAAGCCGACACATCGCTCGTACGTCTGACAGGCTATGTAGGTCGCCCTGAAACCTCTCGCAAGAAAGGTGCTCACCAATACTTTTTTGTCAACGGTAGGTATATGCGCCATGCCTACTTCAACAAAGCCGTACAAAAAGCCTTCGAAGGTCTCATACCAGCCGACGAACAGATACCATACTTCATATATTTCGACGTAGACCCAGCAAGTGTCGATGTAAACATCAGTCCGACCAAGACCGAAGTGAAGTTCGAAAATGAGCCATCGCTTTGGCAGATTATCATAGCGTCAATCAAGGAGTCGCTGGGAAAATACAATGTTGCACCGTCCATCAGTTTTGACGAGTCGCAAGGCATCGTCGACATACCTGTGTTTGAAAAGCAAGAACACGTGTCGGCACCACAGATACATATCGACAAGAACTATAATCCTTTCAATGCCTCGTCACGTACATCTGACTATACCCCAGAATACCGCTCCAAAACCTCCGTCTCAGACTGGCAGAGCCTGTACGAAGGAC
>CALZJL010000228.1 GCA_945787625.1 uncultured Prevotellaceae bacterium | reverse complement strand
CCTGCCTTTGAACGGATACCTATTGCATTAGTTCGTTCTATCCATGATTTGACAGACAGGACAAAGTTATTGCTGCCTGCTGCATTTTTAATTGCACCGAATTCGGTACAATTAAAATGAGGATTATAAAGAGTTTCCCACTCACCAATATATTCAATAGTGCTTTTGAGGCTTAGCCAGCGGAATATGATATGTTCTTGCATTTGGCTTCGCGCCATATCAGTAAGGCTTATATAATCCTCATCATTGTATTGAACGACGCTTATTTCCGTGTTTTGTACGTTTATCTTTGCCATATATTTTTATTTTTAACTGTGGCAAATTCGCCATAATTAGAAAGAGGATTGTAAAGTGTCAGCATCTCTACTCTTCAATATTGATTTCTATTGGCTACGTTCAACCAAACAACTCTACCCCTCCGCAACCATGCGGCTGATGTTGATGATGGTCTGTACGGCTTTTTGCATGCTCTGGATTGAGACGAATTCGTGTCGGCCGTGGAAGTTGAGGCCTCCGGCAAAGATGTTGGGGCATGGGAGTCCCTTGAACGAGAGCTGGGCTCCGTCGGTGCCTCCTCGTATGGGGACTACGGTGCAGTGTCCGCAGGCTTGGGTGATGGCTCGCTTGGCGATGTCGATGATGTGGGGCTTGTCTTGCAGCTTTTCGAGCATGTTGTAGTAGGTGTCGCTGAGCTCGATGGTGACGGTGGCGGGGCCGTACTGCTGGTTGATGCGCTCGCAGAGGTCGAGTATGACGTGTTTGCGCATCTCAAACATCTGGCGGTTGTGGTCGCGTATGATGTAGGTGAGGGTGGTCTCTTCGACGCCTCCCCGTATGTCGTAGAGGTGGTAGAAGCCTTCGTAGCCGGTGGTGAGCTGGGGGACTTCGTTTTCGGGCATCATCTGGGCGAATTGGGTGGCGATGAGGGCGGCGTTGACCATCTTGTCTTTGGCGTAGCCGGGGTGGACGTTGCGGCCGTGTATGGTGATGCGGGCGCTGGCGGCGTTGAAGTTTTCGTATTCGAGCTCGCCGACTTCGCTGCCGTCCATGGTGTAGGCCCAGGCGCAGCGGAACTTGTCGACGTCGAATTTGTGGGCTCCGCGGCCTATCTCTTCGTCGGGATTGAAGGCTATGCGTATGGTGCCGTGCTTGACTTCGGGGTGGTGCAGGAGGTATTCTACGGCGGTGACGATCTCGGCTATGCCTGCTTTGTCGTCGGCTCCGAGGAGGGTGTGACCGTCGGTGACGATGAGGTCTTCGCCGATGTGGGCTTTGAGTTCGGGGTATCGGTGGACTTCGGTGACGATGTCTTGCTGTGCGTCGAGGACGATGTCGCCGCCTTGGTAGTTGTGTATGATTTGCGGGCGTACGTTTGTGCCGCTGAGGTCGGGGGAGGTGTCGAGGTGGGCGATGAAGCCTATGGTGGGGGTGGACTTCTCGGTGGCGGGGTCGAGGTTGGAGGGGAGAGTGGCGTAGACGTAGGCGTGGGGGTCTATCTCTACGTCTTCGAGGCCAAGGGTGTGGAGCTCGTCGACGAGGTGTCGGGCGAGGGTC
Organism: uncultured Prevotellaceae bacterium; assembly: GCA_945787625.1. Next base: position 1,574 of record CALZJL010000228.1, on the reverse strand, counting down.
CATTGCTTTTGGGTGCTGGGGCACTGGTCGGCTTGGTCTTCGCTGGATTGGGTGTCGATGCTGACGTAGCGCAGGAATCTTTCTACGAGTTTGTCTGTGTTCATATGGGGTTTCGTTTTGTTGTCGTGGGACAAATGTAGCATCTTTTTTTGACTTTTCAAATGTTATTTATGGAATTATGTGTATTTTTGCATTATGATTGACAAAATTACTGCTGATAAGATTAAGGAGGCGGCTCAGATTGTGGACGTGGTGTCGGACTTTGTGACGCTGAAGAGGTCGGGGGCTAACTTCAAGGGGCTGTGTCCGTTTCATGATGACAAGACGCCGTCGTTTATGGTGTCGCCGGCCAAGAATTACTGTAAGTGCTTTGCGTGTGGCAAGGGGGGCAACCCTATTGGGTTTGTCATGGAGCATGAGCAGCTGTCGTATCCTGACGCTTTGCGCTATCTGGCCAGGAAGTATGGTATCGCTGTGGAGGAGCGTGAGCTTTCGGCTGAGGAGAGGGCGGCGCAGAGTGAGAGGGACGGTATGTTTATTCTGAACAATTGGGCTATGGAGTGGTTCGAGAGGGAGCTGTTTGAGTCTGACGGGGGCAGGAGGATTGGGTTGGCTTATTTCCGCGAGAGGGGGTTCAGGGACGATATCATTCGTAAGTTCAGGCTGGGGTTTTGCCCGGACAGCCGTGACTTGATGTCGCGGGCGGCTCTGAAGGAGGGGTTTAAGGAGGAGTTTCTGACGGGGACGGGGCTTTCGATCAGGCGTGAGGACGGGAGGCTGTCGGACAGGTTCTGGGGGCGTGTGATGTTTCCTTGGCATACGGTGGGGGGCAAGGTGTGCGGTTTCGGGGGGAGGGTGTTGAGTGCTGCGACGAAGGGGGTGGCGGTCAAGTATCAGAATTCGCCTGAATCGACGATTTTCTCCAAGAGGCGCGAATTGTATGGTCTCTTTCAGGCTAAGGGGGCTATAAACAGGCTTGACATGGTGTATATGGTGGAGGGGTATACTGATGTGATTTCGATGCATCAGTGTGGGATTGAGAATGTGGTGGCTAACTCGGGGACGGCGTTGACGAAGGAGCAGATTCACTTGCTGCACAGGTTTACAAACAATGTGACGTTGCTCTATGATGGTGACGAGGCGGGGATTCATGCGGCGCAGCGTGGTACTGACATGTTTCTGCAGTCGGGCATGAATGTGCGTGTGTTGCTCTTGCCTGATGGTGATGATCCTGACAGTTTTGCGCGTAAGCATTCGGCGGAGGATTTCCGTCGGTATGTGGAGGAGCATCAGGTGGATTTCATCAGGTTCAGGACGGGGCTTCTGATGGAGAAGGCTGAGGGGGATCCTGTGAAGATGAGTGGGCTGGTCAATGATATTGTGACGAGCATTGCTGTCATTCCTGACGAGATTACGCGTAGCTTGTATATCCGCGAGGCGGCGCAGTCGCTGAAGATGGACGAGCAGATTATCGTGAGGGCTGTGCAGTCGCAGATGAGCAGGAATCGCGAGGAGGAGTACAGGAGGAGGAACAGTGTGACGCCTGTCAGGGCTGACGTGAAGACGGACGTGAA
>CALZJL010000227.1 GCA_945787625.1 uncultured Prevotellaceae bacterium | reverse complement strand
ACCTGCTCGCGGCTTGTCACGTTGAAGGCTACGCAGGTCTCTGAGTTGAGGCCGAGCTCCTTGTAGTTCTCTACCTTTGCCTTTGAAGCGTTGTAGATGACGAAGTTTGGCTCGAAGTTAGCGAGCTCTTCAGCGGTTGGCTGAATGAACATGTTGGTCACGAAGTGTGCCTGCCATGCTACTTCGACGATGAAGCGTACGGCCATGCGTGTATCCTTGTTGGCACCACAGAATGCGTCTACGACGTAGAGGTTCTTGTTGCAAAGCTCCTTGACGGCGAGATTCTTTACTTTTGCCCAAACCTCTTCGCTCATGGGGTGGTTGTCGTTCTTGTAGCCCTCGGAAGTCCACCATACGGTGTCTTTTGAGTTCTCGTCCATAACGATATACTTGTCCTTAGGAGAGCGGCCTGTGTAGATACCTGTCATTACGTTGACAGCGTTCAACTCTGTGTTCTTACCTACTTCGTAACCCTCAAGGCCAGCCTTGGTCTCCTCCTCGAACAGCTGCTCGTAGGAAGGATTGTGTGCAATCACAGTTGAGCCCGTGATGCCGTACTTTGTCAAATCCAATGTTGCCATTTTTTCTCTAAAATTAATTTATGGTTATTACTTTGTTTTTCGCTCTACAAAATTACACTTTTATCGCGACATTGCACAGCAAATGGGCATTTTTTTTGTAATTTTTAAAGGTTTGCAATGACAAGATTACATCATTTGAGGATTCGGACTTATTTCCCCTTGTTGCGTTGCGCTTTCTCTGCATCGCGTTGTGCGTTGAGATTGCGTGGGGTTTTCTCTTTTTCGCCTTTCTGCTTGCGTATCTCGTCGGGTTTCTGACTGAGGATTGGTATGGAGCGTATGTCCCAGTCTTGCTCGGTGTCCCACAGGGCTCGAACAAGCATGGGCTTTGGGAAATAGTAGACTTCTTCGCTCTGTCGGCCTTCGTCGTAGTCGCCTGCGTCCCAGATTCCATTGCCGTTGGTGTCGAGGAAACAGCGCAGGTAGTAGGTGTCGGGCTTTAGGAAAAAGAACTCGGCTGTTCCGTCGGCTCCGACGTGTGCTTGTGCTGCTGCCTTGCCCGTTGAGCTGAGCAGCTCGACTATGGCTACGGTGTCTTTGGGTAGTATGTTGACAAAGAGTGAGCCGTACTCGTCGAGCCCGCGTACGTTGAGCTCGGCGGAAATCTTCTTGCAATGCTTGCCCATGATGCTCGTTATCGCCGTTGAGTCTACGAGCAGGGAGTAGCGCATGTTGGGTTTCCACTCGGCGTAGACGGTGTATGCCCTTGGGTCGGTTTCGGAGGGGTAGATGAGGAAGGGCTCGGGCGTGAGCGTGGAGTCTTTCTTGTGGTAGAGGTGAATGCGCGTTGTGTCTATCTTCAGTATTGGCTCGGCTGAACGGATATTGATGTTGCGGTTTGCGTCCATTGATCCGTTGGGGCTGACTCTGACGTCGAGAAACTCTGTCAGATAGGGGTTGGTCTCTGGGGGTAGCGGCTTCTTGCTGCGCTTGCGGCGTTTCTCATACTTCTTTTGCCAGTCTTCAATCTTGGCCTGACGCTCGTCGCGAATCTTCGCCCAGCCTTTCTTTGCTACGACGGGGGGTACGGAGTCTTGCTTCCACGCCACGACCCCGGTAGTGTCTGTGTCGAGATATGTCAGCACCATTTCGAGCGTGTCGGTGCTGTGGGTCACCGTGGTGTCGGGCAGCCAGTATGTCAGTGTGTCAAGCTTTGCGCTTGCTTCGACGTAGAGTTTTGACGCATCGAAATTCAGGCCTTCAATCTTTGGGAGCGAATCTTGGGGTGCTGTAAAATACAGACGGAACCAGTCGGGCTCAGGACGTTCGATTTTCAGCAAATGCTGTTCTTGCTTGCTTACCATGAAGGCGCGCAGGACGATGTCGTCGGGCAGGTATTTGACCTTACGCACAGCGATGATGGTGTCGTAGTGCAGGGAATCGTGCCAAAGTGTGTCGTTGACCATCTCCGAGATGCATCTGGGCTCCACCGTGGCGGTGTCAAATGCTATCATCTCGCTTCGCTGGCTGTAGCAGAAGTCTCCGTCTGTGTCCATCAGTCCGAACACTCTGAACTTCCCTTCGGAGACGCCTTTGATGCAGAAACGTCCGCTTGCATTGGTGCGTGCCACGCGCAGTAGCGGTGTGGTGTGAAACACGCTGTCGTGCCATAGGCTGTCGATGGGGTGGAGGCCTACGAGCATTCCTTTGACGGGCTCGTGGTCTTCGGCAGAAATCACCGTGCCTGCCACTTCCATGCTGTCGATCGTGGCTCCCGTGCTGAAGCTGTATGTAAAGAAGCCCATGGGGTTGCCTTCGTTGTTGTCTTCGATGGCGTCGGCAAAGTCTATGGTGTATGTCGTGTTGGCACGGAGCGAGTCGTAGAGGGTAATCTTGACTTGCTTGCCCTCGGCGCGGATATTGGCAGCCTCCATCTGTGGCGGTGAGACGATGACTTTCTCGTTGGCTCCCGTCAGCTTGATAAACTCATCAAACTGTATGCTCATCTTCTTCTTGTTGACGCCGACGGAGCCGAGTGCCGGACGGCACGATACCATCTTGGGCGGTGTCTCGTCGTAACGTCCACCGTCGGGCGCGCCGACATTGGCACACGAGCAAATGCACAGTGCCGTGAACGAGAGAAGTATTATGAGGGGGAGGAGGTGTTTCATTTTGAGGTTATGAGGTTTTTAGGTTTTAAGGTTTTGAGGTTATTTTCGTGAGGTTATAAGGTTTTGAGGTTATTTTGTGAGGTTATAAGGTTTTGAGGTTATTTTCGTGAGACTGTAAGTTTGTTTTTAGAGGGGCTTTAATGCTTGTTTAATGGTTGTTTAAAGTGCTAAAGGTATATAACCTTATAACCTCATAACCTTAAAACCTCAAAACCTAATTCAAGGAAATCATCTCCTCAATGTATTGTCTCGAATTGGACAGGCGGGGGACCTTGTGCTGTCCGCCAAGTTTTCCTTTCGAAGCGAGCCAGTCGTTAAACAAGCCTTTGCGGGCTTCTATTAGTTCGAGTCTCTGAAGGGTGATGTCTTTGTAGCGTTTGGCTTCGTAGTCTGAGTTGATGCCTTGCAGGGCATTGTCCAGGATACGTGCGAAGTC
>CALZJL010000226.1 GCA_945787625.1 uncultured Prevotellaceae bacterium | reverse complement strand
CTATGGGGAGGTGTGGAACTAAATATGAGCGTCCTTCGCTGGCATTTACGTGTGAGGCATCGATATAGAAACGGCAATGTTTGAGATGGAAGTTGGCGTATGCGTTGACGATGGGGTAATTGCCTATCTTGACTCGTGGGGAGGTGGTGTCTTGGATGGCGTACATGCCTAAGGAGGGGGAGTAGTCGGGCGCATAGTATGCGGTGAAGTATCTGAGGTCTGCTCCCATCTGTACGCGAAGTACTTTGGCTATTCGAAAGACGATGTATGCGTTGGCGTAGGCTGTGAATTTGGGCAGGGGGAGAATGTCGCCTTGGGTGGAGTGCTGGAATGTGCCTTCGAGGTCGAGATGGAATATCTTCCAGGATAACTCTTGGTTGATGCCCGCTGTGAGAACCTGCACGTTGCCGTCGTATTGTAGTACTTTCACATCGTGGGTGTAGTGTTCGGGTATCGTGCTGCCGAGGTTGGCTTGGTCTTTGAGGGTGTTGATGCAGGCTGGGGTGGTGTAGTTCTTGATATTGTCAAAGCCGAAGTATAGGCGTGTCTTTGTGCGTTGATACCACAGGCTGGCACGTACTCCGGCGCTGACCTGCCTGGAGAGGTCGTCGTTGCTCCAGCGGGTGTTGGAGTTGTTGTAGTGTCGTAGAAAATATGTGGGGCGTTGGTTTCTGATGTATGCTGAGGTCTCTAAGCGGACTGAGTCTTTCTTGCCGAATCTGAAGTTGAGGTCGGCGTTGCCTTGGATATCGAAGTCTCCGACATTGGTTCCGATGAGGCATATATCGCCATTGACGTTGTAGTGTATGAGACGGCCGTTTGTCTTGCTTATCTGTCCGCCTACTCTGAAGTCGTTCTCGACTTTGTTGTCCATCCATGCTGAGTCGGGGTCGATGGCTGACAGACCGTAACGGCGGTATTGATGGGTGGCAAAGAGGGTGATGCCCATCTTGACCCAGCGGCGGAAGCCTTCGTTCATCGAGAGTCCTATGGTGTTGGTGAAGCCGAGCATCGCGGCATCGTCGGATTCGTGGGTTGTGGCGTGGTAGTCGTTGGTGAAGAATGGTGTGTTGCCTGGGTCTTGGTCGTAGTACTGGTGCTTGAGGTTGCGGGCCTTGAAGGTGTGAATGATACTGGCTACGGGTATGAATTCGCGTGGTGGAACGAGTTTTGACTCCCAGTCTTGACGTAGGGAGTCGATGACGTGGACTCGCTGGAGGGAGTCTTTGTCCAGAACTTGACGTATGGAGTCGTCGAGTGCGAAATATAGTTCGTCTGCTCCGGGTGGTGTGGGCTTGAGTGAATCTGGTACTTCGAGTATGCGGTAGTGACCGAGGTGGTATCTGTGTGTGAGGTAGTAGGTCTGATTGTCGTCGCGGTTGTAGATGTTTTGGAGGTTGACTGGGATGTCGCGGCTTGAGAATGTGCGTGAGAAGGCGTCGGGGGTCTCGATGTAGCGGTCGTCTTGGATACCTCCGTTGTCGGCTCGCTTGAGGTGGTTGAAGTTGATGTAGGCGTGCATGTTGTAACGCTCTCCGAGGTAGTAGCCGTAGACAACGCCTCCAAACTGGCTGTTTTGGGTGTATTGGTAGCTGCCGCGTGCGTAGTTGTAGTCGAGCTTGAAGCCGAGACCTGCATTTTTGTTGATATTGGTGGCAAAATATGCGTAGACGCGGTCTTGCCCGGTCTGGAGATTGCCTATGTTGCGATGGTAGGCTATGTTGGTGATGGGACTCTTGGTGTTGGTGAAGAGAAATTTGTCTACGCCTTTGGCAAAGTAGTCGAGTGGGGTCTGGAACATGAACTCCCAGTCTTCTTTGCGGTTGATATATATGCGCGACATGCGGGGGGAGCCTGCTGAACCGAGGTGGTTGTACTCGCCGTTCATGCCGTCGGTGAAGCGCCAGTTTTGGAAATTGTGGATGGCGGTGTCGGGATTTTCGCTGGCTGGCCTGATGTCGCCGAGACGTTCGTCGATGCTCCACATGTATTGCCCTATGGGGATTATCTTGTCGTAGTTGGTGGTGTCTCGCCCCCAGCCTGTGTCTGACATCGAGGGAATACTATCAGTTTGGGCCCACAATGGCAGGCCCAAAACATAGTATGTTATGATAAATATAGTTCGTCTCAATCAGAATAGCGTATAAATTGTGATTTATGTCGTAGGGGTCAACCGAGGAATCTGATGCCAAGCTCTACTATCTTGAAACACATCGAGATGCCTACGAGTATGATGCCGTTCATGTGGTTTTCTTCACCTGAGAAGTATGTGGCTACGCCGCAGACTGCCAAAATGAGAAATACGTTGTTGAGTATACGGCGGGCTCTGATTCTCCAATCGTTCATGGCTGGGTCCTCATTCTTTGACAAATTGACGCTTGGGCTTGATGGTCTCGTTATTGTTGTTCATTTCGCCGCTTTGCATCTTGCCTTCGATTGTATCCATGGCTGCTGCAAAGATGGCTTGGACGCGGTCTATGGTCTTGCGACGGAACTTGCCGCTTTGTGGTAGGAGCTTGGTGCCTTTCTTGTCGAGGGCACTCTCGTCGTCAATCCAACCTTCGGCGCGTATGATGCGACCTCCGCGACCTGTGGGCTGAAGTTCTTCCCATTCTTCTTCGTAGAGGTATGATATTTGCTTGATTTGCATTGTCACGGTGTTGCCTTTGGTAGTTACGTCAATCTGATAGCGCAGACGTGTCTGGTCGAGACTGAGGAAACGCTTCTTGAAGATGAGCCACTCTTCGACTTTGGCTGATATGCTTGTGGGGTCTTTCTCCTCGGTGAGCATACGGCTGGACGAATCGTATATGCCCCTTTCTACAAGTTCTTCTTTGACAAAACGGTAGAGGTTATGATGCAGCTGGGTCTTATCTGCTCCTGTCACCTTGAATGTCTTGCTGAATACTATGAGTCCATTCTCTTGAGGTACAGCTCCTTTCAGGTACTTGCTGTCATCGTTGTTGCTGCCGTATGCTAACAGGGAGAATGTTAGCATCAGAAATAAAAACAGTTTCTTCATTTCACAGGATTTATATTATAATCTTTGGCAAAGTTACAAATAAGTGAGCGGAAAAGCAAGTAAAAAAAATATTTTTAACTCGATTTACCTAAAATCCCCCAAACCTCA
>CALZJL010000225.1 GCA_945787625.1 uncultured Prevotellaceae bacterium | reverse complement strand
TTCTTTTTGCCATATTGGTTATGGCACCATTGTCACTGTTGGCACAGTCCAAGTTCGCGCATTTTGATATGTCGGCTATCGTGCCCAACATGAAGGAGTACACTACTGCGCAGACTGAGCTTGAGGCTATGCAGAAACAGTATGAAGCTGACTTGAAACTGATGCAGGATGAGCTCCAGAAGAAGTATGAAGACTATCAGAAGGAGGCTGCCAACTTGCTTGACAACGTGCGTGCTCGCCGTGAGCAGGAGCTGAATGACCTCGGACAGCGTTACCAGCAGAGTTTGCAGGATAATCAAGCTGCTCTGCAGAAGGCTACTCAGGAGAAAATGGGTATCATTTCGCAGAAGGTGATGGAGGCTGTCAAGAAGCTTGGCGAGGCTAATGGTTATGTATATGTGGTTGATACGAGTGCTGGTGCTATCACGTTTGTCAACACAAGCCTTAGCACTGATATTACTGATCAGCTCAAGAAGGAACTGGGTGTGCAGTAGTTATAAATAGTCTGTATTATGAATAGTATTGTTAATCTGATCAAGGGTGCATCGAGGCGTTGTGTGCTGTGCGTGATGTTACTATGCTTTGCGCTCGGTACTGTGGCGCAGGGTGTGTCTGCGTCGGTCTCTGCATTGTCTGTCGGGCGTATTAGTCATGGCGAGGTCATCAGACTGATGCCTCAGTATGCTGAGGCGCAGCGCAATCTGAAGGATTTACGTGCTCAGTATGAGGCTGAGGCGCAGCGCAGCGAAAAGGAGTTTCAGACGAAGTTTGAGGATTTTCTTCAGACTCAGAAGGATCTTTCGCAGACTATCCTCAATAAGCGTCAGAATGAGTTGCAGGCTATGATGGATGCTAATATCCAGTTCCGCATCAAGGTGCAGACTCTGCTGAAGGATGCTGAGGACGAGCTTATGGCAGGTGTTAAGGCTGTCCTCAGGGAGGCTATTGCGTCTGTGGCTGCCGAGCAGGGGCTGGCTTTTGTCATCAATACTGATGCTGAGGGGCTTTCGTATATCTCTCCTGATATGGCCAGAGATATTACTGGAGAGGTCATTGCCAAATTGGGTATTGCTGTAGAGCGATAGGATATGGGACCCATCGGTGTGTTTGACAGCGGTTATGGTGGCTTGACTGTCTTGAAGGAGATTCGCAATCTCATGCCCCAGTATGACTATGTCTATTTGGGGGATAATGCTCGTGCACCGTATGGCACTCGTAGTTTTGAGGTGGTGTACGAGTTTACGCTTCAGGCTGTCCGTTGTCTGTTCGGGATGGGTTGCCCTTTGGTGATTTTGGGTTGCAATACGGCGAGTGCGAAGGCGCTGCGCTCTATTCAACAAAAGGATCTGCCTCTGATGGATGACACGAAGCGTGTGCTTGGTGTCATCCGCCCTACGGCGGAGTGTGTAGGGGAAATCAGCCACTCGCGGCATGTGGGAGTCTTTGCTACTCCTGGCACTATACGTTCGAATACGTATAACATGGAGATTGCCAAGCTGTGGCCTGATATCAAGGTCACGGGGATTGCGTGCCCGATGTGGGTGTCGCTCGTGGAGAACAATGAATTTGATAGTCCTGGTGCAGATTATTTTGTAAAGAAGCGTATTGATGAGCTTCTCGGGGCTGACCCACGTATTGACACGGTCATTTTAGGTTGCACGCATTACCCTCTGTTGGTTGATAAGATTCGCTTATACATGCCTGATGGTATAAGGATTGTCTCGCAGGGGCAGTATGTAGCTGCGAGTCTGCGAGACTACTTGGTTCGTCATGCTGATATGGACGAGCGTATCGGACGAGGTGGCTCGCTGCGTCTGTTTACTACCGAGCAGCCAGAGCAGTTTGCGGAGTGTGCTGCAATTTTCCTGGAGCGTAGTGTTGAGGCTACCAGGATATCTCTGACATGATTTCTGCTGGGGCTTTTCCTTCGTCGAGTTTCTTCTTCATCATATCCATATATGGGGCTACGTGGCTGAAATACGCCTGGTAGCCTTGGCACAGATAGTTGAGTCCTTGCTCTGAGTCGGGGGTGGTGACGAAGCGATTGCGTGGACATTCACCGTGGCAGGCGAACTGCCATTTACATTGTCTGCATTGTGATGGTAGCCCTTCGGTCTTCATTTTGGCGAAGGTCTGCTGTCTCTCTCCGTTCATCATGTCCCAGAGATTGTGACTCTTGATATTGCCGAGTCTATATTCTGGGAATACGAAGTGATCACAGCAGTATATGTCGCCGTTGTGCTCCATGACGGCTGCGTGTCCGCAATAGTTGGATAGTGTGCAGACTCCAGGTGTGACGCCCATCCAGTTGGCGAGGGTGGCGTCAAAGATTTGCACGAACATTTCTCCTATGTCGTGTCTAACCCAGTCGTCAAATATCGTGTTGAGAAAGTCTCCCCATTGTCGGGGGGTGACGCTGAACGGTGCAAGGGTTATGTCTTCTCCACTGTCCAGCATATGTGCTAAATGTCGGCCGTCGCTGTGATGCATGATTCGTTCTACTATAGGAGTGAACTGGAGGTATTTGCAACAGAGCTCGTCGCGGAAAAAGTGGTAGAATTCTGCGGGGTGTTGGGCTGTGATGTCGTTGACGACAGCCATGGCGTTCCACTCTACGCCGTAGCGGTCAAGCATGTCGATAGCGTGCATCACTTTGTTCCAGGTGGGCTTTCCGTTGCGTCGGGTGCGGTATGCGTCGTGCATCCTCTCTGGCCCATCGATGCTGATGCCTGTGAGCCAGCCTTCCTGGTGTAGGAATCTGCACCACTCTGGTGTGAGTAGGGTGCCGTTGGTCTGGATGCAGTTGATGATGGTATGTCCTTCGGCATAGTGTTTTTGTAGACGCAGTACTTTCCTGTAGTAGTCCAAAGGGCGTATCATGGGCTCTCCGCCATGCCATGTGAAGATGATTTCCTGTGTGGTCTGGCATCGGATATATTCGCGGACGAATATCTCTGTAATCTCGTCGCTCATGACATTTGCTGTGTCTTGCTGGTAGAGCTTGGCTTTCTCTAAGTAGTAACAATAGTCGCAGGCCAGATTGCAGTGTGCACCGGCTGGCTTTGACATAATGTATAGCGGACGTGAGAATGGGGCGTATGTGTTCATGGGCGGTCTTTTATTGCTCTGAC
>CALZJL010000224.1 GCA_945787625.1 uncultured Prevotellaceae bacterium | reverse complement strand
AGTTTGAATTATTTTGATAGGCAGGCAGGCAGGCAGGCAGGCAGGCAGGCAGGCAGGCAGGCAGGCAGGCAGGAGTTTAAAAAAGATTTTAATGCATCACACCCCTTCGGGGCAAGTCGTAGGCTTGCCCCGAAGGGGGGTGATGCATTGTGGCGTGTCAATCCCGAGAATAATCAATATTTCATAATCAAACTAATTTAATTTAAAAAACAATGAGAAAAATTTATCTCTTAGCTTTTGCTCTCATAGGAGCAATAAGTAATGTGTTTACGGCGCAAGCTGAGGATGAGAATGTGATTCTGCCTTTATCGTATAATACGACTGGTGCGGATAGTTATGTGGCAGCTCGAAACGAAGCTCCCTACAATCAAATTGTTACTGGCAATGCAGAACAAAAGAAGTCAGCTGTAGAGAAATTTTTTGCTACTGATCAATGGATTGGAGAACGCAGACTTGTTTGGGGTACTGGACAAGCAAAAAAAGGAGGAACTGGGACTGATATTGACCTTGTAAATATAACAGCAACGGGGTTTGATTATAAGGGGCGTAGTGGTATATCTGGAGAGTTTGTAGCGCAGATTTACGATATGGAGCATGCTGCTTCTTCTGTTTCTGTATCGTTTAATGCTGGAGGAACTGTTACAAATACAACATTTACTATTTGGAAAATTAGAAATGGAGTAGCAACAATGATTGCCTCAACATCCGGCAATTTTTCAACAACAGAAAAAAATACTATAACAGCAAATAGCGCGGATATTAATAAAAATGATCGCCTGGTTCTGATGTGGACAGGTAGTACCACAGGTTATGTAGTTAATATTACTGATTTCGAGGCATCATACACCCATGTTCCTGAGACCTATAATCTGACTATAGGTCCTAGCAAGTGGGCAACAATCTACCTTGATTTCAAAGCAACAATTCCTAATAAAGTTAAAGTATACGGTGTAAAGGTAAGCGACGATGGTACAAAGGCTCTGCTTGAAGAGGTAACTGGTGTGATAGATGCCAAGAATGGTTATTTGGTGAATGGAGATGCAACATCACACAGTTTCGCTGAAACAAAAGTAAATGCCGTGGCAAGTACAGTTGAAACAGATATGTTGGGCTCTGTAATTGATACTTATGTTGAGGATGCTGCTTATGTACTGGCTAACGGAACATCAGGTGTAGGATTCTACAAGACAGAGCTTAATAAGGACTCAGAAGGTCATGATGCTGCTGCAGGAAGTGCTACTCATTTCAAGAACAATGCCAACAGGGCGTATTTGCCAATACCAGTAGCAGGTGGTGCTCGCGTTTTGACCTTTGATTTCGATGGCAACGCTGAGACAGGTATCAACGCAGTAGAGATTGAGGAGGCTGCTCCAGCAAATGCTGCAATCTATGACCTCAGCGGTCGTCGTGTACAGAGCGCTAAGTCTGGTCTTTATATCATCAATGGTAAGAAAATTATTAAATAATCATCAGTAAATAGTTAAGAATACAATGAAAAAAGCATATATCGCCCCAACTACAGGGATATACTATATTAATAGCGTGACAAATATTATGTCTGCAAGCTCTCTTAGCATAGATAGCTCTGATGCCAATGTTGTGGATACATCGGTAGGTGGTAATCAGCTCGGTCGTGAGGATAATGCCATCTCAAATATCTGGGATAGCGAATGGTAATTGAGAGAGTGCAATACTCTTGATATGATTAGGATAGGGGAGCCTCGGCATTATGCCTTGGCTCCTCTGCTTGTGATGTCGTGGGTGTAATCTTTCGGGATTCTTTCGGGATTCCTTCGGGATTCCTTCGGGATTTTGCCATTTTGGGGCTGCTGCCTACTTTGACTTTTCACAAATCACAAATCACAAAACTATCATAGTGCCCCCCCCTGGGTGTTATTTTAACCTTTATATACGCGCGAGAGAGACGGGGAGGGGGGGTGGCTTTGAGTTTTGTGATTTGTGATTTGTGAAAAGACGAAATTTTGGTTTTGTTCCTTAATTCTGCAGCATTTTTCTTGCCTAACGCAGTTTCGTTATTGTACGTTGGTACATGTGTTCTCATCGAGCAGTTCCTGGCATTTCTTTTCTGCGTCAAAGAGTTTTTGACGACAGTATGTCAGGAGGGTTTGTGCTTCTTGGATTTTTTCTGCCATTTGGTCGATGCTGACTTCGCCTGACTCCATGGCGTGGGTTATCTGGTCGAGTCGACTTAGTGCTTGCTCGTAGCTGAGTGGGGTAGAATAGTTGCTTGTCTTTCGTGTTTTCATAGGGTATGTTTGGGGTGGGTTGTGATTATTGTTGAGATGATTGTGCCGTCGGCAAGGTGGGTCTCCAATTGGGTGGTGTCGTCGACTTGGTCGATGCTTTTGATGAGTTTACCGTGGGCGGTGGTGATGCTGTAGCCTCGTTGCAGCAGGAGCATGGGGTTCATCGACTGAATGTGTTGCTCGGTGGTGGCGAGGCGGTGTCGTTCGTTTTGGAGTCGTGTCTGCAGGGCGTAGCGCAGACGTTGTGTCTGCATGGCGAGTTGCGAGAGGCTGTGTTCCTTCATGCGCCCGAAAGACAGTGGGAGATAGAGGGTGTGCCGGTGGAGGTGTGTTTTTTCCTGATTGAGCCTGTCGGTGACGCTTTGGAAGATGCGTCGTTGAAGTTCTTGGATTCGTGCGAGCTGCTGCAGCTGATGGTCGATGATGAATGCTGCTGCTGCTGTGGGGGTCTTGACGGTGGTGTGGGCAACGTGGTCGAGTACGGTCTGGTCGCGGTCGTGCCCGATGCCTACGAGTATGGGGATTGGGCTCTGGGCTACGCAGGCTGCCAAGGGGTACGAGTCGAAGTCGGTGAGGTCGCTCGTGGCTCCTCCGCCGCGTATGATGACGATGAAGTCTGGGGGGGTGGGCTCTGCCCAGATGGCTTGCAGTGCTGCTATGATGCTTTCGCTCAGGTGTTGGCCTTGCATGGTGGCGGGGTAGAGCTTGTGGTCAAAGGCGAGGTGGTATTCGTTTTGCTCAAGTTGTCGGCAAAAGTCGCCGTATCCGGCTGCGGTGGGGCTGGAGATTATGGCTATGTGTCTGAGGAGGGGTGGGAGGGGTAGTTGCTTGTTGTCGTGGAGTATGCCGTCGGCTTCGAGCTGTGCGAGTATGG
>CALZJL010000223.1 GCA_945787625.1 uncultured Prevotellaceae bacterium | reverse complement strand
ATACCTTGACCTCGCCTGCCTGTGTGAAGCCGAGATCTACCTCAGCGAGGAGTGTGCCTTCGTTCTTTGCTATTGCAGGATCGTCATTGTCATAGCCCCATACGCTAATCTTGCCAGCGTGGTCGTTCTGTGCGCCAGAGCGACGTGTAATGCTGAATGCTATGGTAGTGTATTGAGCATCGATGTCCTTAACTTGGAGGTAGTTTGTGCCAGGATTGGTGTTGACCTCTCCTACGGTTGCATCAGCGCTATATGCAGAGTGCCAGTATGTGCTTGCGTCACCATCGATGAGGGCGGGCAAACCTGTACCGTCGTTGGTGGCGGTGAATGGAGATGAGAGCTGGTCAACTGATGTGATGAGCTTGTGTTCCTCGTCGAGTGAGGTGTTGAAGTCCTTGGCTATGTTGATCATCTCGTTGACAGACTCGGTAGTGATAGCTGACATCTCGGTAATCATACGGAGTGCCTTGTTCTCCTGAGTGTTGAGCCAAGCTTCTGCCTCTTCGTTGCTAACGGGGTAGAGATACCAATGTGATGCGCCTGCATCCCATGACCAACCTACTACTTTGCCGCCTGTACCTGTGCCGCCGCCGTGACCCTCGCAATGGAACTTGTTGGTGCCTGTGTCTGCGGGCTTGCCGGCATTGCGGATATTGATGACTTGGCATTCTACGTTCTCACCATTGATTTCGACTGTGCGTGTCTGGTTGGGCACGATGTCGAAGGCAAATACGCTGTCGGGAGCATCAATGAACTTAACCTGTGCAGAGGTTGTGATGTCGCCAAAGGTACGGTAATCTTGCATATTCTTGATAGAGTATGTGAGTGTTGTACCTGGGAATGGCTTGTGGGTAGCGTCGGTCTTGAAGTCTTGTTTCTTGATCTCGAAGAGGTATGGTGCCTTCTTCTCGAATGTCTTCCACATGGCGTTGTCGCCGTCGGCGTAGATGGCCTTGATGACTGAGCCTGTGGTCTGATATTCGTCACCCGCGTTGACTGGGTAGCCTTCGTTGTAGGTTGGAACGTAGCCTTCATCGCCTGGCATGCGACCTTCGCCGTCTTGTATGAGGTTGTCCTCGTTGGCTGCGGCAGCTTCTTCGGCTGTGTAGGTCTTTGTAATCTGACCTTGGAAGTCGAGGGCACTGACGATCATATACTTGCCGTCTGCTACGTCGAGCTGTGAGGCTGGGATGACGTGAGCGTGGAAAGCATCGCGTGTTGCCTCGAGGGTTGCCTTGGCATCGTTGATCATCTCAATGGTGATGCTCTCGTCCTGTTCTACCAACCAGCCGTTGACGATGTCGTTGGCTGCGTTGATGGCAGTCTCGTATGCCTCGAAGTAGTCTTCGTCATACTGACCGCGGCTCTTGCCTACCTTGTTCTCGAAACCTGTTCCTCCGATTTCTTCGAGACATGGCTCGAGTACTGTCTGCAACTCTGTGCAAGCTGCGTCGCGTGCGTCAACCTCTGTCATGATGGCTCCGTAGAAACGGAACTCTGAGATGTGCCAATAACCACGACCTGCTCCGTTGTTGGTGTTTGTGGCCTCCTCAAAGATACAGATGCTGGTGTACTGCTTGTTGGTGTAGGCATCGGAGTATTTCCACTCTGTGTTGCTGGCGTATGGACAGTCGAACTCAGCGATATATTCGAGTTCGTCTTTGGTCCATGTCTTCTTGGTGTCGCCTTCGGTTGCTACCTTGTCGGCTGGGATACCCCATACTGATACTTTTGTGAGGTGGTCGTTAGCCACATTGTTGCGGCGTTGGAATCCGAAGCCCCAGCCTTGTTCGTAAGTTGGGTCTTGGAAGAAATCCTCGGGGAGGTCTATACGCAGATAGTGCACGCCGTTGTCTACGGCACCTCCAGCCCAAGTACTATGCCAGTAGGAAGTCCCGCTGTCATCGACGAGGAAATCGAAGACAGTAGAACCCTCTGGGACAGTTTGGCCGTCATGATCGGCTTGTGAGAATGGTGATGAGAACCATGCAGACTCTGGGTAGACAGCATTCTCAAGGTCGAGCGAGAGGACTTCTGCCTTTTGCGCATTGACCATCACCGTCATCAACAATAGACCGATAAAAGAGAAAATCTTTTTCATAAACTGTTGTTGTTTGGTTAATAATTTAGGTTAGTTAAAAATGTTTTTCGCAGCAAAGGTATATATTATTGTGTTTGGTGGTGTTTTTTTTCTGTTAAATATTTTGTGTCTTAACATTTTTTATAAAGTTTTTGGCAAAAGTATTGTGTGTAACGGGTTTTTGTTTATCTTTGCGCTGTGATTTTTTTACGATGTTATAGATGTGATAGGTTTATGGTATTGTTTAGGTGTCCGTTGGTGTGGCTGATGAGGGTGAGGCATAGGAGGGGGTATGGGATTCATTCGCCGTTTGCGTTTGGGTTTGTGACGGGGGTGGTGTATGAGGATGGGGCTTACTATGGGTATGAGGTGATTGAGGGGGGACTGAGGTGGTGGGAGAGGTGGAGATATCGTAGTGTGTTGCGTCTGTTGCTGAGGTTGTGTAACTTCTGGCATGGGAGGGGTATGGTGTTGGTGGGGGGCGATGTGAGGATGGGGGAGGTGTGCTCGAGGTTTCATGTCGGGGGGAAGTCTGTGTTGCTGGACTGTGGGGCGGGGGCGGACGTGGTGTTGGGTGCGGCTGATGGGGGGAATGGGGTGATGATTGTGGTGATGGGGATTGATGGTGGCGTGGGGAGGAGTTTGTGGAGGGAACTGGTGGGGCGTGGGGAGGTGGTGGCGACGTTTGATTTGTATGATGTGGGGGTGGCTTTTGTGGGGGTTGGGGCTACGAGGGGGAGGTATGTGGTGAATTGGTAGTGTTTTTTTGTGTGTCGTTTGGTTTTTTGTTTCGGTTTTTGTATCTTTGCACGCGAAAAATTCTAAATACCGCATTTATTATGTATTGGACACTTGAATTGGCGAGCAAGCTGGAGGACGCTCCTTGGCCTGCTACGAAGGATGAGCTGATCGATTATGCTACGCGTAGTGGGGCTCCGCTTGAGGTGATTGAGAATCTTGAGGAAATCGAGGACGAGGGGGAGGTCTATGAGACAATAGAGGACTTGTGGCCGGACTATCCGAGCAAGGAGGACTTCCTTTGGGACGAGGAGGAGTATTGA
>CALZJL010000222.1 GCA_945787625.1 uncultured Prevotellaceae bacterium | reverse complement strand
AGAAAGCCCTGAACTCCGAAGGAGTGCATTGCTGATGTTTGCGAAAAAAAGTGTTGAATGACGCTTGCGAAGCAAAGCCGAGACGGATAGAAATCTCCTGTATCGTGAGACGGGAGCCCAGCAGCATCTGCCGGGCCTGATTCATCAGATATTCTGCTATGAGACGTTTGGGTGACTTGGCAATGACTCTCTCGGTGACTTGCGAGAGATAGCGTGTCGTGATAGACATGCGTCCTGCGTAGAAGGCGACATCGTGAGCTGAAGAGTAATTCTCAGCCAAGAGATTCATGAATTGGTTGAAAATGTCAGTAGAGCGGAGATTTTGTCCATGACTCTGTACGGCATAGACTACCCGCGAATGGATAAACTGGTGTGCATTGCTGATGGCCGTAGGTACGTCATCGCCATCGGATATACGCATGGCAATAGCAGCCGACAGCGCACCCCCCACGCCATGTTGCTGCCAGCCCTCAATATTGTACGAAGAGAAAAACTTATTGTCAGGCCACAGTAGTGCCGTAACCATGCCTTCGTGTATCCTGCCGCCACGAATGAGGATATGTTTCGCCCCAAGGGTGGAAAAGTCGTGCGCCGCACGCAGCATATCTTCGTTGGAGGCAATATCGTAGCCAAGCAGCAGTTCAGCCTCGTTGCAACGCACCACGAGCAAGTCGGCATCGGCTATCAGATAGCGACGTATGGCCTCTACAGTATCATCGTCGACGAGATGCTCTCCGCGCGACGAGATGATGCCAGGAGCAAGCACCTTGGTGCGTATGCCTACAATCTGGCGGTAAACAGCCTTCACCATCTCCTCACCTCTGACCAGACCTACCTTGACTACCCTGGGGTGAGAGTCTGCCATACAGCAGGCTATCTGTTTGGCCACCAAATCGGCGTGAAGATCAAAGATATCCTGTATGCCATTGGCATTCTGCATGACAATACACGTAGCCGTAGTCAGTGCGTGTCCTCCCATAGAGTGTATGGTCTGCAAATCGAGTTGCAGACCCGACCACCCCGCGTTGTCAGAGCCTGTTATGGTCAAAACGTCATTCATTTCTCGCTATCATATCGGCTGCGATACACAATTCATCATACCACTCCTGACCGAAACGCCGTATGAGAGGCTCTTTGAGAAAAACATAAAGGGGCATGTCGAGCTCGCGCCCCTTGGACACGGCAGCCTTACATATATCCCAGCGGTGATAGTCGAGACCGACCAAGCCAGAGCCAAAATGCTTCTCGCGTATGGGATAGAGGTGGCAACTGATGGGCTTGTTGCCCAGCAGGCAGCCCTTGCAGCCACGGAAGGCACAGTCGCGTCCGGCTACAATCGTGGTGACCATCTCACCCTCGGGGTCGGAGTATGCCACGCCCTGCTTGTCAATCATGGCCTGAGCGCCGGCAGAAAGTGACGGCCACAAGCGGTCGAGCTCAGCCTCGATGTCAGCAATTTCGTCGATAGTGACGGGGGCACCAGCATCGCCCTCCTCACAGCATCGCCCACTACAGGCCTCGATGTCGCAGCAGAAACGCTCCGTGATGATATCGGTGTGGACAATGACATCACCTATCATGAGCATGGGTGGCAAATGACGGTCTACCATTGTATAGGCTCCTTTCCTGACTGTGTGAGATATGCGTTGCACAAGTTGAAATGGTTGCACCCGAAGAAGCCTCGGTAGGCCGACAGCGGACTGGGGTGTGCAGACGTAAGGATATAATGTTTTGTCGCATCAATAAGCTTTGCCTTGCGCCCTGCCGGAGCTCCCCAAAGCAGGAATACAACGCCCGAGAGCGTATCGCTTATGGCCTTGATGACTGCATCGGTAAATGTCTCCCAACCCATGCCTGAATGGCTAAAAGCCTGATGCTGACGCACACTTAGGCAGGTGTTGAGCAAGAACACCCCCTGTCGCGCCCATCGTGTGAGGTCGCCGCTCGCTGGTATTGGGGCTCCTGTCTCGGCCTGTATCTCCTGAAATATATTGCGCAGTGAGGGTGGAAAAGCCACCCCTTCCGACACCGAGAAGCAAAGCCCGTGAGCCTGTCCCGGACCATGATAAGGGTCCTGCCCGAGTATGACCACTTTGACCTCAGACAACGGTGTCTGCCAGAAGGCATTGAATACGAGATGTCCGGGCGGATAACATACACCAGTCTGGTACTCGTTGCGAACGAACTGTACCAGACTGGTGAAATACGGCTTGTCAAACTCGTCGGAAAGCAATGCCTTCCACGAAGGTTCGATATTTACATCCATCACTTGATCAGACACTTGCCCGTCATCTCGGCAGGCTGCTCCAGACCCATGATATGCAGTATGGACGGAGCCACATCGGCCAGCACGCCGTTCTCCACCTTGGCAGCCTTGTTGTCTGTGACATAGATGAAGGGCACAGGATTGAGTGAGTGTGCGGTGTTGACGCTGCCGTCAGGGTTGAGAGCATTGTCGGCATTGCCGTGGTCAGCAATGATGATGACCTCATAGTCATGCTTCTTGGCAGCCTCTACCACCTCGCTTACGCAGAGGTCTACGGCCTTGACAGCTTTCTCGATTGCCTCATATACACCAGTATGACCCACCATGTCGCCGTTGGCAAAGTTCACTACGATAAAGTCATACTTGTCCTGACAGATAGCATCTACGAGCTTGTCCTTGACTTCAAAGGCACTCATTTCGGGCTTCAGGTCGTAGGTCTGCACCTTGGGGCTTGCCACGAGTATACGATCCTCACCATCGTACGGAGTCTCGCGTCCGCCGTTGAAGAAGAAAGTCACGTGAGCATACTTCTCTGTCTCAGCTGTATGGAGCTGCTTCAGACCCTTGCTGGCAAGATATTCGCCAAGGGTGTTCTCGACATTTTCCTTGGGGAAGAGGATATGCACGTTCTTGAAGCTTGCATCGTAGGGCGTCATGCAGTAGTACTGTATGCCAGGGATAGTCATCATGCCTTCGGCCTCCATATCCTGCTGGCTCAGGACGATGGTAAGCTCCTTGGCACGGTCGTTGCGATAGTTGAAGAAGATAACCACATCGCCCTCCTTGATACGGCCGTCTACGGTCGTATTCTTGATAGGCTTGACAAACTCGTCGGTCACACCCTCGTCGTATGACTCCTGCATCGCAGACACCAT
>CALZJL010000221.1 GCA_945787625.1 uncultured Prevotellaceae bacterium | reverse complement strand
GGTGAAAATCTGCTCACGGACTACCTCATTTGGTATTACGAATCTGGTGTCTCCCAGATAAGTACCACCGATGGTGACCAACCCGAAATAGTAGAGCAGGCTGACAAAGTTGTTGCTGTCTGCTATGTTCTCGGCAGGAAACCCCTCCTTGAGCTCGCCCGTCACAAAGCCCTGAGAGACCAGCGTCTGTATGGTGGAAGCATCGTGGGAGAACTCCTTGTCCTTGCGAATGAGCATACGCAGCTTGTTGTAGTCCACGCGGATATTCTCATCGAGCATATTCTTCGGTATGCGACACCTGTTGTCTATATACTTGTAGAGGAATGAAAGCACCATGTTGGAATTGTACATCGTAGTCTCACCAAAGGCTTCCTCAGCAAAGCAATAGTTGTCGTAGTACGGCTTCATTATCTCGATGAGCTCGTCCGTGCTATGGTGGAATTCGTATTGCTGCGAATAGTAGGTCAGCATCTCGCGTACTTCCTGCTCTGTGAAGCCCACCATCTCGTTGAAGGCGTACGAGAGGGTATAGTTCGTGCCGATATTGAATCCGCTCGTGAGATCGTCGAGGGTCACGGGGCTGACACCTGTGACGAAGACGCGCTCAATTGATGAGTACGTGCCCGACTTGATGGTGTCAAAGAAAGTACGCAGATAGCCTGTGCCGTGCGTCTCGCTCTTGTATTCGTCGAGGCGCGCAGCGTCAGAGAGGATATGATTGGTAAAATGGTCGTACTCGTCGATGAAGAGGTAAATCTTCAGACCAGACTTGAAACATACGTCGCACAGGTAGTCCAGCTGCTCCACGCAGCCCCTCTTCCCGTTAAGTTTTTCGGCTGTTCCCTCAGGCAACAATGCCTCATACCGGTCGCAGAAGGAGTTGAAGTGCGTGTTGCAATGAGCGTCCAAGGAACTGCGGTAATTCCCAAGGTCTGCGTTGATGACAGCGAAGTTAAGATAGATGATGAGATACTTGTTGCGATTGGGCGTAGGGTGCTGACCGATGTAGAGGTCGCCATAGAGTCGCTCGAACTTGTCCGCCGCGTTGATGTCGTAGTAGTGGTGCAGCATCGACATGGTCAGACTCTTGCCGAAACGACGTGGGCGTATGAAGAAGAAAAACTTGTTTGCAGCCTCCACTTTCTCTATAAACCTCGTCTTGTCTACATAGTAGCAGTCGTCCTCGCGGACAGCCACGAAGTTCATCATTCCGTATGGTATGCGCTTTGCCTTTGTCTTTTGTTGTTCAGTTCTTCCGTCCATAAGCCAATTTTAAGATATAACAACGTACAAAGATACGATTTATTTCTGTATCATCAACATTGAAGCCGAAAAAAAGGAGGAAAATATCCAATCGAATAGAAGCAGCCGTTAGACAATGCTCATGCCCAGCGTACACACAGTTGCTGCCCGACAAAGAATCGGGCAGCAACTATATGTCTATGTACAAGGCAGGATTCGTCAGACAGCAGAGCCAGGACTCATTGTGCCCGAGCCTGTACCGAACGACTCGTCGTCCTCGCCATAGTTGAAGTATGGAGCTTCATATATTCTTGTAGTTGGCTATTTCATGATTACTATCTTGCCGTTCTTAACAAACACGCCGTTTCTGGGCTCGGCTACGCGTTGACCGCTAAGGTTGTATACGGGAGCCTGCTCTGCGTTGCCGCCATCTACGACATCTTCTATACCCGTCACCTCCGAGTCATCAGCAAATGAAAGGCTCAGAGTGCGGCTTTCGACTGAGGTATTTGTAGGGATATGCAAGTAGGCACTATTTGCTGGTAATGTCTTAGAACCATCTATGAGATAAAACATAAGCCCCTCGTCTCCGTCTGCAAGATAGTAGTTGGAATATCCACCCCCGCTGCCTTGCAGGTCTGTCTCGGTCAAAGTTCCTCTAAATAGATTAGCGTAGGCATATTTCACCTCTGCACATGGAATTGAATAAGAACCCTCATTTCCCGTAACCATAAAACCTGTGTTGGCAGGAATCTCATACACCCTTGTCAGCAACACGCTCCCAGTATTATAATTATACCCCGATGCCACGTACGCCTTTATGTTCTCCATTCCCGTGAAATCAAGATCGTAATTATAGAAAGATGTAGCAGCACCCTTGTTAGAGATAGAAATAGAGACAGATGTAGGAGCTTCCTTTATTGGCTCGATTTTTGCAAACTCGCTCCATGGATATGTTGTGCGGTATGCTTCAATTGCAGATTCATATACACAGAGTGTGGCATTTGAATGTATATTCTTGAAGACACCTGCTGTATGACAAAAAGGAGGAGTTTGGGCTTCACATGTTACCGAAGACAATGAACTACAACCAGCAAAAGCTGCTGCACCAATAAATGTAACGTATTTGGGAATAGTTATTGTGGATAATGAAGTACAACGCTGGAATCCATTATTAGTTGAATATAAATGTTATACGCTCTAAACGGTAGAAAAGTGACCGTATGGATTCTGATTAGATACGAAAAGATGAATATTTAACGTATTTAACTTACGATCACGTCAAAAATCACGGAATAAGGGTTGGGAGGGGCGCTTTTAACCGACCCCATAATGTGGTGAATGGAAGTTATAGGACGAAATTCATAAAGGGGTATGGTTGAAACGACTCCCTTGAACGTAGGGCGTGATTACATGTCATACCCTTTGTTCTAAAAAGCATTTTTGTGTAGTTTACGATGCTACGTTTTACTGTTTTTTTTGCTTGATAAATGCAGTTTTTCATTGATTGTGCTGGATTTTGGGATAAAACCATTATTTTTGCGGTGTAAAATATGATACCAATATCAAAAATAGTACTCTAATATGATATTTGAACGTAAGAAATACTTGGATGAACTTATTGCAGGACGTGGAAATGGACTTGTGAAACAATTCTCTAAAAAAAATGTGAGTGTCTCAGATTATATACTTACCTTTGCCATATTAACAAACGAACTGTAACATGCACAATATGAAAACATTATTATCACTATGTCTTTTCCTGATCTCACCAACAACAAACGAACCAACCAAAAACTAAAAAACCATAAAACCAAACAACAAACTTGGATTTGTTCTCGCTTATTCGTATCTTTGAGCTTGCGCTCTAAGATACTTTCGCTCGACAATTCCAAATCAAAAACAAGTTT
>CALZJL010000220.1 GCA_945787625.1 uncultured Prevotellaceae bacterium | reverse complement strand
CGAAAAGCGGTGACAGACGCAGCCAACATACTTAGCCAAGTATCCCGACATACTTAGCCAAGTATCTCCACATATTTTGCCAAGTATCCCGACATACTTTGTCAAGTATCCCAACATAATTTAATTCCGCCAACGGTTTTTTATAAAAAATTACATATCTTTGTACAGAGAAAACCCGTTATAAAGACAAAACATAGTTTGATGAGCATAGAATTTGTCGTAGTACTCGTGACACTTGTGGTGTGCTCCACGTCACACCTCATACTGACAGCAGTCCTGGCACTCTATGCCAAGTATCAGGTCAGATACCTGCCCTTGGCATGGATGATGTTTGTCTTTACCGTCATATCAGCAGTAGCAGCCTACGGCACACACGCCATAGTCATAGCCGAGCCAGGACTGATGCACCCCGACATGCTCTCCATGCTCGTCGTGAGTTCGTTTTTCCAAAGTTCATGTACCCTGGGAGTGACGATGCCCGGATTCCTCCAGATGGAGCGAATGCTCAAGTATGCGATACCGGCCTTCATCGTCATCATAGTCGGTTGGATTCTTGTCCATACCCTTGGAGTAGTGACCACCACGCTGACCATGGATCAACTTTTAGGCAACGTATTTTCCATAGATGTCCTATGGAGGTTATTCACCCTGGGCGTAGGCTTTTATTACTACATCAACATCATACGTTTGCCACGCATATTAGCCAAGCGCACCCGCATACCCCTGTATCTGCTTGTTTATACAGCCATGATGGGACTCTCTGGCATACTATACCTGTACGTCTCAATATCCTATTCACCATACATACTATGCTGGTGGGTAATAGGCTTCACACTGGTCGACATGCTGTTGGTCTTCCCCGAACTTGAGAGCCTTGCCGAGCATCTCCTGCATGCCACGGCAGCCCTTGAGGCAGAGCGTCAGGTGACCAGCCAGATAAAAGTCAACCAGCAGAAAGAGATACAACGCGAGGAAGACTTCAACGAGATGAACCTCATGCGCTACAACAGAGTGCAGTACTGGATGCAAAACAACCGGCAGAGCTGGTGTAGCTACACATTCAACCGAGATATGCTCTGCGAGGAGACAGGCATAAACCGTCAGCTGCTGCTCCAATGCCTTCGCAGCCAGGGGCACAACAACGTACACGACTACCTCACCCTCTACAGAGTCGAAGAGTTGCGCAGACTCATCAAGACAGGCGCTCTGACCTCAGTACAGGAATGCGATATGGCAGGCTTTGGGTCAGTCAAGACAGCCCGTCTGGCATTCCAGAGAGTACTGGGTATAGACCTTGACGAATACATATCAGACCACCAATAAGCCGATGAAACCATACGCTTTAGTCACAGGAGCAAGTTCAGGCATAGGCTACGAATACGCCAAGGTATTAGCCGAACGAGGATACAACCTGATAGTAGTGAGCAACGAAGAGGTCATGACAGCCAGAGCCACACAGCTCCGCTCGCTATATCCATACATCGACATAGTACCGTGCGTCAAAGACCTCGGCACACAGTCAGCAGCCAAAGAACTTTACGAATGGGTCCATGAGCAAGGTCTGGAAGTAGAAGTGCTGATAAACAACGCAGGAGTATACCACTTCAAAGACTTTCTCGACGATACCGAGACATTCAACACCCTCATACTCAATCTGCACATGCACACCACAGCCATGCTCTGCTACTATTTTGCCAAAGACATGGTTTCGCGTCACAAAGGCTATATCATCAACATGAGCAGCATCACCAGCGATTACGGCATACAACGTCTCGCCACCTACTCCTCCACCAAAGGCTTCGTCAGACTCTTCTCGCGTTCGCTCCACATCGAGCTCAAGTCACAAGGCGTCAACGTCACCTGTGTAAGGCCAGGAGCCGTAGCCACTCCCCTGTACAATCTGAACCCCACATTGCAAAAGATAGGGCTCACCTTAGGCTTCATCATCACCCCACACCGACTCGCCAAGAAAGGCATACGAGCCATGTTTGCAGGGAAAAGTACCATTTCACCAGGCCTTTTCACCAAAATCCTCGGCTTGGTAGCCTATATCCCCATCAGCGTGCTCAAACCATTGCGAAGATGGGTATAGCCCCACCCAAAACGACCAACCAAACAACAAAATAACAAAATAACAAAACAACCACTGACATTGAACTGTCTGCTACTATACTACACAGGGACCTACAACACCCGCTACATCACGGGCAAGGTCAAGCTCCGTCTCGAAGAAGAAGGCTGGAACATCAGTACCTACGAGATAGATCCCCTCAACAACGAGCCGCTCGACTACACCCCCTACGACATCATCGGTCTGGGCTCACCCATCTACGGCTTCACAGCCCCGTACGCATTCCTCCGCTTCATCAGAGCGCAGAAATTCCCACGCGGTCTGCGCGCCTTCATCTACAAGAACTCAGGCGAGTCATACCACGCCAACGACGCCTCGTCGAAGTATATCCTGCGCAAACTGCACAAAGACGGAGTAATCGTAGAAAACGAGTACCACTTCATGATGCCCTACAACATACACTTCCCCTACGAAGACGTATGCATACGCGAGATGCTCGAGATGGACAAGAAACTACTCGAGATACTCGTATACGAAGTCACCAACCGCATCCCTAACTGGCGCCCCTACAAAGTCTGGCCTCGATTAGTCACAGCCGTAGTATCGCGTCCGCAATACATAGCAGGCAACATCAACTCCTTTCTCTACAAGGTAGACAAAGACAAGTGCATCAACTGCGACATGTGTATCAAACGATGCCCCGTCAAAAACATATACCGCAACGAGCGAGGCGAGATAGCCTTCCACCATCGCTGCCTGATGTGTATGCGTTGCTCCTTCTTCTGCCCGGCCGACGCCTTCGACATAGGCTTTCTCGAAGACTGGGGCTGGCACGTCAACATCAAAGGCGGCTACGACTTTGCCCGAATAGAAAAAATGCCGTTGAAACCATATATTACACCCCAGACCACAGGATTCTTCAAGTGCTACATAGAGAAATACGACAACATAAACCGCAGGTATCGCGAACTCTTCGGCGACAAACCCGTGGTCAATAGGAATTGGTGAGGGTTGTTGTTTGCCAAACAACAAAACCACCCAACCAAACAACAAAACAACAAAACAACAAAAACAACCATGCCCCTCAACCTATT
>CALZJL010000219.1 GCA_945787625.1 uncultured Prevotellaceae bacterium | reverse complement strand
CTCTTCTGAAGCCAGCCGAAACTGTTTGAGAGGGCGTCGATAACCATTCGTGCACCGAGATAGCTGCCTCCGATGCCTGCTACTACTACGGCTTCGCAGTTTTCCTGGAGAGTCTTGGCGCAGGTGTTGATTTCGGATATAAACTCTGGAGTAATGCTACTCGGCAAGTGCAACCAGCCGAGGAAGTCGTTGCCTTTGCATGTACCCTCTTCGAGAGCTTTCTGCGCCTCTGCCACTTGAGGCTCGAAGGCTGCAATCTTGTCTGCACCCACGAGTGCCTTTGATAAATCAATTGTTGTCATTTTTATTTTTGTTGTTTAGTTGTTTTGAACCTATCTAAATGCTTCGCACAGCAGTTTTACTTCGATATTAGGGGCTATGCCTTCGTACAGAATGTTGTAGACAGCATCGAGTATGGGCATATTGACGTGCAGGTGGCGGTTTATGTCTTTCATGCACTTCGTGCCGAAATATCCCTCGGCAATCATCTCCATCTCAATCTGGGCGGACTTGACGCTGTACCCCTTGCCTATCATGGTACCGAAGACACGGTTGCGCGAGAAGTTGGAATAGCCCGTGACGAGCAGGTCTCCGCAGTATACGCTGTCTATGATGCTGCGCTCCATGGGGAATACGGTCTGAATGAAACGCTGCATCTCCTGGGCAGCGTTGGTCATGAGTACGGCCTGGAAGTTGTCTCCGTATTTCAGTCCGTGGCAGATGCCGCTGGCTATGGCGTAGACGTTTTTCAGCACGCTGGCGTACTCTATGCCTACGACGTCGAGGCTGGTCTTGGTTTTGACGTATTCGTCGCTGCCGAGACGGTCTGCAAAGGCCTTGGCCTTGGCCGTGTCGGCACAGCCTATGGTGAGGTAGGTCAGGCGATTGAGAGCTACCTCTTCGGCGTGGCTGGGACCTCCGATGACGGCGAGATTCTCATCGGGGACATTGTATATCTGATGAAAATACTCGGAGCATATCAGATTCTCGTCGGGGACGATACCTTTGATGGCGGTGACGAGAAACTTGTCGGAGAGCCTCACCTTAAGTTTTTTGAGGTGACCTTTGAGATAGGGAGAGGGGGTGACGAAGACCAAAGTCTGACAGCTACGTATGACTTCGTTGATGTCTGACGAGAAACTGATGCGGTCTACGTCGAAATGCACGCTGGTGAGGTATGCAGGGTTGTGACCGAGACGGCGAAAATCCTCGATGCGGTCGTCACGGCGCAGATACCACCAGATATGGTTGTTCTTTTCGAGCAGCATCTTTGCTATGGCCGTGGCCCAGCTGCCGCCCCCCATTACTGCGATGTTTCCTATCATGTCGTTTTGTTAGTCTATATCCAGGTGGAAATCTCTTCCTGACTTGGTTTCTCCAGATCTCCAAGATACTGTTTGTATTTCTTGAGTATTTCGATAATCTGCTGTTGTATCTTGGCTGGCGCTACGCCTTGAAGCGTGGATAC
This sequence comes from uncultured Prevotellaceae bacterium, assembly GCA_945787625.1. The sequence continues at coordinate 1,703 of CALZJL010000219.1, read as the reverse complement.
GAGGTTGTAGCCTGCTTTGCGCAGCAGGGGTATGTACTGTGCGGGTACTCCCTTGGCGAGGAAGGCTTCATCGCGGTCGCGAGGTGCCTTGACCTCGGGCTTCATCTGAGGGAAGAGCATGACTTCGCCGATGGCAAACTTGCCTGTGAGGAGCATGACGAGGCGGTCTATGCCGATGCCGATGCCGAAGGTAGGAGGCATGCCATACTGCAGAGCGCGAAGGAAATCCTGATCGATAATCATCGCCTCGTCGTCGCCCTTTTCGCTCAGACGCATCTGCTCTTTGAACCGCTCTTCCTGGTCGATGGGGTCGTTGAGCTCTGAGTATGCGTTGGCCAGCTCCTTACCGTTGACCATGAGCTCGAAACGCTCTGTGAGCCCTGGCTTGGAGCGATGCATCTTGGTCAGAGGCGACATCTCGACGGGGTAGTCCATGATGAATGTGGGCTGAATGAAGTCGCCCTCGCAAGTCTCGCCGAATATTTCGTCTATCAGTTTGCCCTTGCCCATGGTGTCGTCGACTTCGATGCCGAGCTGACGAGCGGTCTGGCGTATCTCATCTTCGCTCATGGGATAGAGGTCGTAGCCAGTCTTTTCCTTGATAGCGTCCAATATAGGCAGACGGCGGAATGGTGCGCGGAATGAGATGACCTTGCCGTCGATCTCGACCTCGGGCTTGCCGTTGACGGCTGTACATATCTGCTCAAGCATCTTCTCTGTAAACTCCATACCCCAGTTGAGATCCTTGTAGCTGACGTAGAGCTCCATGCAGGTAAACTCAGGGTTGTGGGTCTTGTCCATGCCTTCGTTGCGGAAGTTTTTGCCCATCTCGTATACGCCCTCGAAACCGCCTACGATGAGTCGCTTGAGATAAAGCTCAGTGGCGATACGCATATACATGTCCTGGTTGAGGGCATTGAAGTGGGTCATGAACGGACGTGCGCTGGCTCCTCCAGCTATATTTTGCAGTATGGGGGTATCAACCTCAGTATAGCCCGCATTGTCGAGTATGCTGCGCATGGTGCGTATGATTGTGGCACGCTTGAGGAAGGTCTCCTTGACGCCGCTGTTGACCACGAGGTCTACGTAGCGTTGGCGATAGCGGAGTTCTGGGTCATCAAAAGAGTCGTAGACGTTGCCCTCGGCGTCGGTCTTGACGATGGGGAGCGGACGGAGGCTCTTGCTCAGTACGGTGAGCGAGCTGGCATGTACGGAAATCTCGCCCGTCTTGGTGCGGAACACATAGCCTTTCACTCCTATGAAGTCGCCCAAATCAAGGCATTTCTTGAAAACGGTGTTGTAGAGCTCCTTGTCTTCGCCCGGGCAGATGGCATCGCGCTGTACGTAGACTTGTATGCGCCCCTTTGAGTCTTGCAGCTCGGCAAAGCCGGCCTTGCCCATGATGCGCCGGCTCATCATTCTGCCAGCGATGCTTACCACGGGGCTGTTGTCGGCGGTGGCTGTCTCACGCACATCGTTGCCCTGCTCGTCTTTGCCTATGACTGGCAAATCGGTGAAGTTTGCAATGATGTCTGTACTCCATGCCGTGACGGGATACTCTGCCGCAGGATATGGCTCAATTCCCATATCCTTAAGTTGCTGCAAATTATTTCTGCGAACTATCTCCTGTTCGCTCAGTTCCAAAATATTCATTTACTTGCCTAATGTTAATATTCTCGCGTGCAAAGTTACGAATAAGCGAG
>CALZJL010000218.1 GCA_945787625.1 uncultured Prevotellaceae bacterium | reverse complement strand
TGCCGTCAATCTGGAATGGAGAGTGGGCATCGAAGAGGTTGTAGTAGCAACCACCATAGTTGCCCATCTCAATCACGTAAGAACCAGAGTGACGCAAGGCAAGTGTGAGGTTGCGGCGAGCGTTTTCGCCGTCCAAACAGCGGGCATAAGTGTTTGTCTGCCAACCCATAGACCAACCTGTGACGTCGCCATTACGTGCAATCTGGCCATTGTGGGCAGCCTTGAACAGTTTCTGACCCTCGGCAGTCTTGTCGAAAGCGCTAACCTGGCTGAATGGATACAGACACATCAGGTGAGAAAGGTGGCGGTGACCCTGATCTGAGAGCGCATTATTCTTCCACTCAGAGATATTATCCTTTTCATTCCACTTCTCAACCCAAAGACCCTTGTCGAAATTGTCATAAAGATTCTGGATTGCAGAAATCTGTGCTGCAGTCAGAGGAGACTCGTCGCCAAGCTCTGCATGTGCCTTGAATACCTCATCGAGCAACTCATAGCTGGTCTGCTGGGCAAAGGCTGTCACGTCGGTTGGACCATGCTCTGGAGACCACTCACCCTGGATTTCCCACAAGCCCTTACTATCTTTGGTAGATATTGACTTGACAAAGAGAGCACACTCGTACATCACAGGCAAAGCCTTCTTAAGGAACTCCTTATCGAGCGTATACTTGTAGTAACGCCATAGATGAGTGCAATACCATGCGCCACAAGTCTTGATACTACCGTTACACCAAGTGCTGGTACCACCAAAGATATTATTCTCTACGGCTACCATCCAGCCCTTAGCTCCAGGCTTCACCTTCTGCGCCAGCTGATACCATGGAGAGTTGCTGCCTGGTGCGCCAAGATCAAGGATATGGTTCAGGAAAGGCAGGTGCATCTCTGAAAGGTTGGTCGGATCGGCAGGCCAATAGTTCATCTGAACATTGATGTCGGCGTGGATATCACAATGCCAGAAAGAGGTGTTGGAGCGGTCGTTCCATATACCTTGCAGGTTGCTTGGAGCGTGGCTGTCATAATCGAGGTTAGCGCCAATAGTGAAATAGCGTCCATACTGGAAATACAGAGACTCAAGGAACAGACCGTCTTCGCTGGTCTTGTTCTGGTCGGCGGCGTTGTAGAACTTGACAAGTGCCTCGGTGGTCATTGTGCTCTTGCCTCCGAGATTCAAATCTACACGACCCATCAATTCGTTGTGCTTCCGGGTATGGTCAGCGAGCAAGGCGTCGTAACCCTTAGCAATGGCAGCATCTATGCGACCCTGAACCTTAGCGAGCAGCTGTGCGTCTGTCTCACCACTCTTACAGCCTGACTTGGCAGGATCGTAGTCGGTAGTGGCAGCCATGATGATATCCATCTTTGTGGCATCGCTTACGATGATGCCTTCAGGAGTAGTCTCGGTCTGTCCGTCTGTAACAATCTCAAAAGCAGCCTTATAAGCTACGATAGCCATAGCTCCGCCGAAGTTTGCCTTCTTGTCTGTATACGTCACCGCACCGGCACCAATCAGATTGTCTGGCTCAAAGGCGACGAGCATCTTCATCTTGTCAGTACCCTCGGCCTCATAGTGAGCGACGAGCACCTTATCGGTAGACGAAACGAAATAACGGCGAGAATAACTTGTAGCCAAGTCGCTGCTCTTGTAGTCAACGCCAGCCACACCACTCATGATATCGAGATAACGCGAATAGTTGTTGACAGGCTTGGACTCGTCCTTACCCTCGCTGAAAGAGCCGCTGATATCAGTCACGGCAATAGAGCCAAAGTTCTGATAATATCCTTGGCTTGAATTGGTATTGTTGCCAGCCCACAAAGTCTTTTCGTTGAACTGGATATTGTCCATCTTGACTGGACCCTGAATTGTGGCACCAATCTGGCCGTTACCCAAAGGCAGAGCATACTCCATCCATGTGTCTGCGACACCAGTCTTCGAAGCTGGGACGTCGTACCACAAGCTCCAGTCGCTAATCCAGTCGGGGCGAGAGCCCTTGTTGACAACAGCAAATTCGCCAAAGAACTCGTCAGGGAAGTCTGCCAATGATACTTCGTTGATAAAAATCTTACTGCCCTGGTCGCCTGTCACAGAAGCTGTACCCCAGAAAGCGAGCCAGTTGCCGCGATTGTTCATCCAGTTGTTAGTACCATCGACCTTGATATACGAAGCGTCAGAGCCGTCAAACTTGAATGTGCCGGTATACGTCGTGCCATAGTCAGCCTCTCCGTCTACCACCATCTTGGCACGAGCGTCGGCTTCGCTTCCCGTCATACCAAGCACACGGCTCAGACCAGTAGAATAGTTGTAAATCTGATACTTGTTGTCACCAGTAGATACAAACATCCACAAGCCTTTGTTGTCGCGAGGCTTGTTTGTATTTCTCAGATGCAGATTGCCGTTCTCCACATAGTCCTCATTCAGACTGATATAGCCACCCTTGCCGTTCTGCATGGTATAGAACTTGGTTGCAGCGTCAAGATAGCTGACATATACGTTTGGATATGCCACACTAACGACCGCAATCTTACCGTCCTGGGCAATAGCCTGGAAGTCATCTCTTGTCAGCGTTATCTTGGTGCTGATGGTAGCACCATTCTTGTATGTCTCCTCGCCGTATGTCACACCAGCCTCATCGCTTTCGGTACCAAGCACGCTAACCGTGTAGACCTTATCCACTGGCACAGCCTCCTCAATGCAATATTTATTGCCTGGATCCGTTGTAGTCCAATTATTTACGATAATACCCTCCGGAGTCTGTCCAGACACCTGAGAGTTCATACCGTTAGTGCCGAGTATCAACTTCCAAGGATAATTGGCATCATCGACCTTCTCTATCTTCAGCACCGTAGAAGCGCTTGCCTCGTATGCGCCATTGCTGCTCACATACTTGTCTGCGCCAACGCTGAAGAGGTAATAATTGTCGCCTTTCTTCTCGATTCTGAACTGCTGGTTAGGATCGGCATTGTTAGCAGCAACAGTTCCTACCGCCCTACCGGTACTCGAACAAATCTTGTTAGGAACAGCATCGCTATACAGCAAGAAAGCACGGGCACTCGTGAGAGTGTACACCTTCTCGTTGTCCAGCTGACTCAAATCTGTCACCTTTTGTGCCCATGCTCCAGCCGAAAGGCCAAGCAGAGCAAACAACATTAGGAAAAGTTTTTTCATTGGTTAGTTTATTTAGATTGTTTGTA
>CALZJL010000217.1 GCA_945787625.1 uncultured Prevotellaceae bacterium | reverse complement strand
GGAAATAACCTGTATTTGATGGTGGGAAGTAGACGAAATCGTATGAGAACTTGCCCTTGACAATCTGCAACTCCAGATACTCGCAGACATTCTCTGAAACCTCATATCCGCCTGGTACGCAGAGTGCGTGGTATGGACGTACTACGCGGAAAAGCGTGGGGTCTAATATGCATCGCTGAATCTCCACATCAACATACACATCATTTGCCATGAACAAGTCGCGCATCTTGCCCATGCCGAGTGAGGTCCATTCTAAATCCGAACTTGCTCCCAGGACGTCTTTCAGGATATTGCCGTTCTTATCGCACCCTGCGATGGCGAGGGTGTAGTGTCCGCCAAATGGTGGGGTGATTTTGACGGTGGCTGTACCGCTGCCGTTGACCGTTGTCTGGAAGTCGCTGTATTTGATGACTTCGCGGATATTGCCACGGACTACGGAGTCGGGCAGCAGGGCTATGATGGCGCTGTCGAAATCGTTAGCTTCATAGCTCACTTCTACGCTCATACTGCCATCGTCGTTGATTTGGCTCGATAAGACTGTGGCAGAGAGTGTACGTTCGGGGTGCTCGTAGATGGCGGGTTGTCCATAGGTGTCCTTGTCGGGCATGTGAATGCCTACGACAGAGTCTTTGGCTATGGCCAGAAGGGCTGGCTTGTATTCTCCATACTGCTTGGGGAACGGCATTCTGGCCTCTTGATACATGTCATTATGATTTAGAGAGAGAGACATTGTGCCTGGCAGGGTGCCCTGTCTGAACATAGAGATGACGTCGTTCTCGTCTGCATATTTTGGAGCAAGGACGAGGTATCCCTTCTCGACGTGAGGACCGAAATGATACATGGTGTTGATGTTCCATTTGCCTTGTCTGTCTTGACCTTTGCCATAAAGATACAGATCGAGACTGTAATCAGGATAGGTGAATGGAACATCGGAATACTCATATCTGATGATATTGTTGAGCAGGCCGATGTAGACCAGACACATTTGCGTGCCAGTGGCGTAGATGGGCACGTCAATCCACCCCTCGGCGTTGACGGTGACACCGTATGAAGGGTCGTTCTTCAGTCGTGTGACTGCCATATCGGTTTCATCAGGATTCACGCAGACTGCCCTGACTTCGTCAAGGTTGGTAAACCTGACGCGAGTATGCAGACACTGTAGGGAATCTTTCCACTGCACGCTCGCCTCCATGCCGTCTCCGTACTGGTAGAAACTCCTGTAAATGAAGCATGTGGTCAGACCTGCACCAGGCATACGTATTTCGGTCTGGATATTGCTGTTGACAACACGGATATTGTTGCCATAGGTGGCTACAATGCCGTTGTTGGGGAAGGTGATGACACCATCCTTGTATTCGGCATCTTTAGTGCTTTCTATGTATACGTCCATGCCGTTGTATATCAAGCCTGTAGACTGGCGTGGTATAGTAGCACTCGTGCCGTTGATGTCAATGTTGATGGGCAACTCACGATACCTAATTGTAGAGTCGATTACGTCGCAGAACGGAGCCTGGAGCGTGATGCCACTTCCCGTACTCTTGGCGTTGGCCTGGACATTGACAAGCTCAGCAGGAGTGTCAATATAGAAGAGCTCGCGTGCGATACCGTCTACGAAGCCTACTGTGTATGTGTTTAGACTGTCGGTCACACCTCCACCCGGAATGTAGCAGCCAGAGTAGTCCGGGTTTTCCTGTCCGATCAGATTCCACTTGTATGTCGTCATACTGTATGGAGAGACGAATACCCAGTTAGTCCATGCTGGGCGTGTGGTAGTCCTGAACTGCTGTTCTTGGGCTATGTAGTCTGCATTGCCGTCTGAGATGCGGTCGATGGGGATATTTAGGCGTTTGATGTCGAAGAAAGTCTGTCCCTCACCCCATAACTCGATGCGTTTTTGCTTGATGATCTCGGCTGTCACAGACTGCGAGGTGACAGAACTCGGCGAGAAGTCGTAGCTCTGGTCGCGATATGTGCGCATGAAGTTGTCGAGCAGGGTCTTGCCCTCGGTGGGGGTGAGCTGTGCGGCGGCCTCTGCTTGGATTAGGTACATCTCCTCTACACGCATCAGGGGATAGGCAGCTTGCGCCCCTATGCTTGATTCGTCTGTGTTGCCTTGATATGGACGGAATTTCAGTGATGTGTATGTAGGCATTGACTCAAAGTCGACTCCTGGAGTGTATGGTTCGTTGCCTGTATATTTGAAAAGTTGGCGGCGTATGTCGCCCTGCCCTATGCTGTTGTAAAGCGAAGGTGTGATACAGGTGAACATGTCTGTAGCAGTGCCTGTGTAGCCGAATGTAGTCTGGTTGCTCATCCATGACGGCCAGTTGATGATGCCTGACGTCACTACTTGGTCGTCGTGGCGTGGCTGTGCTCCCCACATCCACGCTGTGGCATCGAGGGTGTTGAAACCGTTTCGAGTGTCGAGCATTTCGGTCTGGGTCATTGGGGTGGCTCCGCTCTGGGTTATGGCTTTGGCGGCATATTGCTTGGCCAGACCATAGTCCTCAATCCACATGTTCAGACGTGCCTGAAGTCCGTATACGCACGACAGGTCGGGCAGACGCTTGTCGCTGCGCTGGTATGTGGCAAGGTAGTTTTCTGCCTTGTTGAGGTCGCTGAGTATGAAGGTGTGCATCTCGCTACGTGTGGCACGAGTGGCGCGGGCTATCTGCTCGTCGGTCATCTTCTCGGTGATGATTGGGACTGTGAGGCCGTTGATGTTCGTACCGATGTTTGATACAGGCCTGGTGGCATCGCAAGGTAGGTATTCATACATACGGGCGAGATCCAAATAGTACATGGCACGGTGTGCATACGCCAGACCGAGATACTCCTTGAGTCTGTCGTTTGAATCTGCATTTGCTTCGTCGATGGCTGCAATCAGTTTGTTGCAGGCTGCGATGGCTCCAGCATAGTATTCCCATACGAACTGGGTATTAAGATGGTTTGGACCGAGAGAGTTTTTTGCCCACGACCTGAAATGGTCGTAGCCAAAACTACCACTACCTTGCATAAACATGTCGTCGGTGACGACATCGCGTATGTGCATCACGGCAGCGTAGCCGAAATAACAGTGACCTGTAGTGTTCCATAGAAGGTTAGGGTAGTTCTGTATGGTGAGAAGATATTGGTCGAGGTCGCCAAAGAATGTCATTTGTGCTCCTTGGAAGACTTCGACATTGCCGTCTTGGGT
>CALZJL010000216.1 GCA_945787625.1 uncultured Prevotellaceae bacterium | reverse complement strand
CCGCAGACCAGATCACCGGCGTCAAGTTCATGAAAGAAGGCCAGATGGTCGAAGTCGTAACCGATGCCAGCACCGAGACCATACTCTACGCCGAGCTCCCAGCCAAGGTACACCTCGAAGTCGTATGGACAGAGCCAGGGCTGAAAGGCGACACCGCCACCAACACCCTCAAGCCAGCCAAAGTAGAGTCAGGAGCAGAAGTCCGCGTCCCCCTCTTCATCAACGAAGGCGAGATAATCGAAGTAGACACCCGCGACGGAAGCTACCTCGGCCGCGTCAAGGCATAATCACACCCCCCGACGCACAAGAAGCAAGATAAAAAAGCACGCAGACGTAGACACGCCGCGTGCTTTTTTTGGGGGGAGGGGAGCCTAAGCAAAAAAACGTCTTTCGTTAAATCGTCAATATTCAAAACTCGAAGCCACCCCCCCTCCCCTTCTCTCTCTCGCGTATATATTAAGGACTAAAAAAATACCTTATTTATTTATATATATAATGTATAACTCTCACCCAGGGGGGGACACTATGTTAGTTTTGAATATTGACGATTTAACGAAAGTCAAACTCTCTCTCAATTGCACACCCACCGAAACCAACCCAAGCCCAACGCGACCCCTTTGCGATGTTGTATCTTTGCATCGTGATTCACGGAAAATGCGCACAATCCCGAACTCATCCCGAAGGCTTAGCCAACAAAACAACCAACAAAACCACCAAACACAAAAGAACAAAACAACATTAGTTAAACCTTCTTGCTCTCTTCTTTAAGCTTGTTTAGCAAAAAGAAGAATGAAAGTTTGGAGATAAAATACGTTTATTGTAACTTTGTTGAGAATTTTTAACCCTAAGCCAACGCCAGACCTTGTGGCTGAGATAATGTGTCTGGAGACGACGATTATGAAACAACGTTTTACTCTCTTCATTGCTACGCTCATTCTCAGCGTATGCTTTCCCCTTACTGCCTTGTCGTATGACGTCTTAGTCGATGGTATTTACTATAATATTGTTGCACAAGAAAAAACAGCAGAAGTCACAAAAGGTGGATATACTGGAGAGATTACGATTCCTGAGACAATTACTGTAGACGAAGAGGTGTATAATGTGACAAGTATCGGAGATCAGGCATTCTATGGGTGTGACAACCTCACCTCTATCACAATTCCCAATTCTGTGACAAGTATCGGAAAATATGCTTTCATAGGCTGCTCCAGCCTCACCTCTGTCACAATTCCCAATTCTGTGACAAGTATCGGAGTATGGGCTTTCTATTGCTGCTCCAGCCTCACCTCTGTCACAATTCCCAATTCTGTGACAAGTATTGGAGGAGGTGCTTTCTCTAACTGCCCCTCTCTATCTTCAATGTCTGTTGACCCCGATAATACCATCTATGATTCACGAGATAATTGTAATGCAATAATACGGACAAGTGACAATACCCTTATTGCTGGGTGTCAGTCAACAATCATACCCAATTCTGTGGCAAGTATCGGATATGGTGCCTTCTCTGGCTGCACCAGTCTCACCTCTGTCACAATTCCCAATTCTGTGACAAGTATAGGAAATTATGCTTTCCAGTTCTGCACCAGCCTCACCTCTGTTACAATTCCCAATTCTGTGACAAGTATGGGAACAGATGTTTTCTCTGGCTGTTACGGCCTCACCTCAGTCACAATTCCCAATTCTGTGACAAGTATCGGCAATGATGCTTTCTATGAATGCTCTAGCCTCACCTCTGTCACGATTCCCAATTCTGTGACAAGTATCGGAGAATGGGCTTTCTGTGGCTGCGCCAGTCTCACCTCTGTCACAATCCCCAATTCTGTGACAAGTATCGGAGAATATGCTTTCTATAACTGCATAAATCTGGAAAATGTATATTGTTATGCAGAAACAGTACCAGAAACAGAAACACTCGCATTTGATGACTCAAACGTCAAGTCTGCTACACTCTACGTCCCTGCATCAGCAATTGACGCATACAAAACGACCGACCCTTGGAGTACATTCGGGACAATCAAGACTCTTGATGAAGTAAAACAGAGAAATGCGAGACTCCGACCATAGCATTCAGCGATGGTAGACTGACCTTCTCTTGTGCTACAGACGATGTAGAGTATGTCAGCGAGGTGAAATGCGCGGATGTCAACACATACTATACTGCCGAGGTTGCTCTCACCGCCTGCTACGACATCTCTGTCATAGCGACGAAGACAGGCTATGAAAATTCTGACGTTGCTACCGCCAAGCTTTATTGGCTCACGTCATCAGAGACCTCTGACGACGACACAAATATCAACAGCGTCTCAAAGCGTGGCATCGCCATTCAGACTGCCGCAGGCTTTATCACTATCTCTGGTCTCGACGACAATGAGAAGGTGGATTTTTACACACTCAACGGGACAGCTCTCGGGACGGCACGCGCCACGAATGGTGTGGCAACATTCTCCGCACAATCAGGCTCAGTACTCATCGTGAGGATTGGCAACGAGAGCGTGAAGATTATTGTAGAATAAAATCGTAGAAACATATAAAGATAATCTAAAGGGCTGGTACCTCGTAATGAAGTATCAGCCCTAAGAGTTTGTTTTTCAAAACTTACAAGCGGAGCGACCTTGCCAAGGGGGCTTTGAGTTTTGTGATTTGTGAAAAGTGCCCCCTCCGGGGGGTGTTTTTTAGGTTATGAGGTTATGAGGTTATGAGGTTTTACTTGAAGACAACCACCAACCACCAACAAAACAACAAATTCATTTGTTTAGTTTAATGGCTGTTTAATGGCTGTTTAATGAGTAGAACCAACTAAATAAAAACTTTGGTTGTTTGGTGGTTTATTTTTTGGTCGGATTGTGTTGTAGATTCGGAAAATGTTGTATCTTTGCGGTGGCAAAGGTGGACATCTTGCAAAGGGGTTTGGATCCTCACCGCGTTTTGTCTATCCTTTGCTTTTTTAATGACTCTAATAGCATAGGGGTATTGTATTGTATTTATGCCTATTTTGTAAACCTCACATTTTAGCAGTTGTCGCCGCGGCGCATGTCGGGGCGATGGAGAATGTCGGGAGTGAAGCCGTGCTGGCGAGCAGGGATGTGAGGCGGTAGTTGATCTTAAAATTAAAAGTAAAGTCTTGCATATCTTACTTTAATTACTTATTCAAGTTTCGCAAGTTCATTAACTCGCCATTTTTAGCTCATAAATTTGTATAA
>CALZJL010000215.1 GCA_945787625.1 uncultured Prevotellaceae bacterium | reverse complement strand
CGAGGGTCTGCACATTGCTGCCGGCTGTCAGCTTGATTGCTCCGAGGTTCTGACCTCCTGAGACGTTTGACCACTCTCCCTGGGCATCGTTCTTCATGGTTGCCCACGTGCCTGGCTCTTCGGGGTCTTCGGGGTCCTGGGGCTCTTGGGGGCCTTCTGGCTCTTGGGGGCCTTCGGGTGTGGCTGTCTTTGTAACGACAAGCTTCGTGATGTTGATGCCCGTTGGGAGTCCGTAGGCGAACTGGCTGATGGCGGGGAAGGCTGTGGTGAGGGTGTAGTTTTGTGTGTCTTCTGTCCCTGCTGCACTGACTGTCTTGATACTCAACGCCTTGTCTCCGTCGTATACGATGGTGGCTTTGAAGTTTTCATTGTATGAGACGTTGTTTATCACATGGTCGCTGCCTCCAAATACGGCGTTGAGTTTGCCTCCGTTGGTTGAACTTTGCAGGTACAACTGGAAGCCTTTGAATGCATTTTTTTCTGGAAAGGCATTGTCTCCACTTGCGAGTATGCTCGAACCCCAGTTGTTATAACTGCTGCCGTCACTCTCGACTTCAATGTCGAGGGTCCAGGCTTCGCCTGCTTCGAGCTGTGTCCATGCTGCGCCATCGTTGATGTCGCTGACATTGATTGTACCCTGGCTACCATTGCCGGTAACCACGTTTGCCGCCCATGCCAGGGTAAGTCCCAATATGGGGACGACGAGCGCAAGGATGGATAGTAAAAAATTTTTCTTCATACGTTGATTGTTTATTTGGTTTAGTTTGTTGTTTTGTTGAATTTCATTCGACCTTTCCTACGCTCGGCAGAGTAAGCAAGCTTTCTCTGCTCTCGCTTATCGGAAACGTTGGTTGGTTGTTGTTTGGTTGGTTGTTTGGTTGTTGTTTGGTTGGGTGTTTTGCTATTTGGTTGTTTTGTTGTTTGGTTAGGTCTTTTGTTGTTTTGTTGTTTGGTTGGGTGTTTGTTGTTTGTTTGTTTTGTCATATAGTCGCGGATAATCGTTAGAACCAACTAAATAACTAAACCACTAAATAACTAAACAACAAAACCTCGATAGTCGTTAGAACCAACTAAATAACCAAACAACTATACAACCCCATCAGGAATGGTACAACAAAGAATACGGCGAGGGCGAATAGTAGGAAGTTCAACAGGAAGACTGTGTTTCTCCAGACGAAGCGCCCTACCCTGATTCCTGTGAGTTGCCACATCGTGAGTACGTATAGTGCTGCTACTATGACGTAGCTCCATATCGTTATTTCTGTCATTCTCTCGACGGTCATTATGGGCAGTATGATGATGTTGATGATCATGTTCTGGCAGCTGAGGAATGCTCCTATGGTGGCGGCTTCTGCCAGATTCATGCCTCGCTCTGCAAAATGGCCTTCGCGGCGGAATGCTATCCACAAGGGTACGGTGACGAACGGGACGGTAAGGAGGGCGAAGAGTCCGTAGTTGTCGTAGATGAAGTCTGTGGCTTCGAATGCTGATTGGTTGACTGCGGGGTTGCCGCTTGTATCTATCCCCATTGATGCGCATAGTCCATCTCCGATGTTCTCGCCATACTCGGTGGTCAGCGTGCGTATGTCGGTGTTGAGTCCTATCTGGTCGATGAGGATGTATATGGTGGCAAGGAGGAGCAGGGTGCTCCATGGGTTGGAGTAGACTTGACGTTTGCCTGCAAGATAGTCGCGTACAAGGTAGCCCGGACGGTAAAAGAGGTCGAGCAGAGTACGCGGAAGATTGGCTTGCAGACCTACGATGTTGGTGACGAAGGATGTGATCACCTTGCCGAGGGTGATGCGGCTGACTTCGTGGCTCTGACCGCAATGGGGGCAATATGCTCCATGGTATGATGCTCCGCAGTTCAGGCATTGCTGCTCTGATGCGGGTTCGTGTATGTGTTTTCGCGTTGGCTCGCCTAATCGTATCTTGTCTTTCAGCCTCATTAAATCGCAAACATTTATGTCTTATCTGTTTGCAAAAATAACAATATTTTCATAAATTCCTATGTTTTGTGGCAGATTTCTTGAAAATTTCTTTCTTACTGGCGGCTTCGCCAGTCAAAATAGAGGGAACTGGCTGCACATACTACGAAGATGACTCCCATGGAGATGATGATGTTGCTTATGCCTACGAGGGGGGAGGTGAATGTCTCAAGTCTGATGTTTCCATATTGCTGGCAATAGCGTGTCAGGATTGCGAGTGCTATGGGTTCGTCGTCTATTGCTACACATTTCAGCATGTTGTATCTTTTTTTTCTTATGGTCAGGTTCAGGTTGTATTGGTTGTCTGCGCTGATGCCGAGCTGTAGAGTGTATTGACCAGGGTACAGCAGCTCTAACCTCTTGCGGCAGTTCTCTATGCCTATGCCGTGCGAATGGCGTTTCTTTCCTTCTACGAGGGAATTTGATATGGAGAACGTAATGGTGTCTTCGTGGCCGTCAAGATGTATGCTGACAAAGCTGGGCTCTAAGTCACAGAGAACCTTACTCGCTTTAACCTATTCTCAGCCGTCGCAGTCTACGGCACTCCAGCCGAAGGGTGCAGTTCAGGACAAGCCATCAATGCTGTACGTGAGGCAGCTGACGAAGCCTTGCCAGAAGGCTATGGCTATGAGTTTGGAGGAACAATTTATACACATAAAACCGACCACGCAAGTACCACATCAGCAATAATCCTGACAGCAAAGTCACAAACTCCAGCTACCTCTAAACACCATTTACAAACAATTAAAAAATAACCTCTATGAAAAAAATTTTCAGTACTATTCCTGTGTATGTTCGCCCTATTAGCAAACATTGCATGCGCCGACAACAGAAAAGCACTACAAGTGTCAGACCTTCCCAATGAAGCCCAAAAGTTTATCAACGAAAATTTCAGCTCAGCCAAATTCGTACTCGTTAAAAGCAAAGCGACCTCAAAACCTTATAACCTCAAAACCTCATAACCTCATAACCTTATAACCTCACAACCCTATAACCTCATAACCTCACAACCTCATAATAAAAGTCCCTCCAATCTTGCGATTGAAAGGACCCTACTTTTTAAAAACGGCGGCTACCTACTACTTTCGAACGACTTCGAAAGTCCCACTGCGTGGGAGAGCAGGTAGCCTTGATTGCCTTATTTTAAAAAAAAAGTCCCTCCAATCTTGCGATTGAAGGGACTCTACTTTTTAAAAACGGCGGCTACCTACTCTCCCACGGGTGTGCA
>CALZJL010000214.1 GCA_945787625.1 uncultured Prevotellaceae bacterium | reverse complement strand
TCTACCACAACGCCCCCACATCATTTACCGACGGAGCGCAGTTCGGACTCGGAGCCGAGATCGGAATCTCCACCCAGAAACTCCATGCACGCGGTCCCATGGCACTTCAAGAGATAACCACATACAAGTGGGTAATCAGAGGCGACGGGCAGGAACGCCGATAGCCTCAATCCAAAGGCTGGGAAATACATAACACAAAAACACATGACAAGCAAGTATCTCAAACAGACGGAGTTTGCCAATTACGACGACTTCATGCAGAATTTTAGCGTCAACGTCCCCGAAGACTTCAACTTTGCCTACGACATCGTCGACGCCCTTGCCGAGCGCGACCCCGAACGCGAAGCAGTACTATGGACCAACGACCGTGGAGACGTACGCCACCTCAATTACTCCGAACTCAAACGCTATTCAGACAAAGCCGCCAGCTACTTCAACAGCATAGGCATAAAGCGCGGCGACTGCGTCATGCTCATACTCAAACGCCGCTTGGAGTGGTGGATCACCATGGTTGCCCTTCACAAGATAGGAGCAGTAGCCATACCAGCCACACACTTGCTTACAGACAAGGACATCATATACCGCTGTCACGAAGCCGACATACGAGCCATCATAGCCGTAGGCGACATGAGCGTCCTGCGCAATATAATACGAGCGCGTCCCTACTGTCTGTCTCTGCGCCACTGCATCAGCATAGGTCCGGTAGTACCACAAAATTGGGAAAACTTCTACCAAGGTTGTATGCTCGCCCCCCGTTTCAAGAGCCAGAAAGGAGAAAACCACGTCACCGACAATTTTCTCATGTACTTCACCTCAGGCACCAGCGGTGAGCCCAAGATGGTCATGCACGATCACTCCTACGCCCTTGCCCATATCCTCACAGCCCGATACTGGCACGACATACACCCCGGCAGCCTCCACCTCACCGTAGCCGACACAGGCTGGGGCAAAGCCGTCTGGGGCAAGTTCTACGGACAGATGATAGCTGGAGCCACCATCTTCGTCTACGACTTCGAAGGCCGTTTCGAGCCCGACAAGATGCTCGAAGTCATATCCCAATTCAAGGTCACCAGCTTCTGCGCCCCCCCCACCGTCTACCGCTTTATGATACGCGAAGACCTCAGTCGCTACGACCTCAGCCATCTCAAGTACTGTACCACAGCAGGCGAAGCCCTCAACCCCAACGTCTTCATCGAGTGGAAAGAAAAGACAGGCATCATGATATACGAGTCATACGGTCAGACCGAGACCACCCTCGTGCTGGGCACCTACCCATTCGTAGAGCCACGCCCCGGCAGCATGGGACTGCCCAACCCCCAGTATCAAGTCGACGTAATCAATGCCCAAGGCCAGTCATGTGCAGTAGGCGAACAAGGTCAGCTCATGATCAAGATAAAAGGCGATAGCCCCCTCGGCCGTCCCCTCGGCCTATTCAAGGAATACTACCGCAACCCCACGCTCACCACCCAGTCCATACAAGACGGCTGGTACAATACCAAAGACGTAGTCTATCGCGACTCAGAAGGCTACTACTGGTACGTCAGCCGAGCCGACGACGTCATCAAGTCAAGCGGATACCGCATCGGCCCCTTCGAAGTAGAGAGTGCCCTCATGACACACCCCGCCGTAGTAGAGTGTGCCATCACAGGCGTCCCCGACGACGTGCGCGGCATGGTCGTAAAAGCCACCGTAGTCCTCGCCGACGACTACATTGGCAAAGCAGGTCCCGACCTCGTGCAAGAACTGCAAGACCACGTCAAGCACGAGACCGCTCCATACAAATACCCACGCATCATAGAGTTCGTCGACGAGCTGCCCAAGACCATCTCAGGCAAGATACGCCGCGTCGAGATACGTGAGCGCGACAATTAGATTCTACATAGACTCCAAGATACGCTTGAGCACCACCGTAGCCGAAATCTCACGGTTGGCAGCCTCAGGAATGACCAAAGAGTTAGCCCCCTCGATAACCTCGTCCGTCACAATCATATTGCGGCGGACGGGCAGACAATGCATAAACTTAGCATCGTTCGTCACCGCCATCTGACGCGCCGACACCGTCCAGTCCGTCATCTCGCGATAGTCCCTCAAGATCTCGCCATACCTTTCGGGCAGCGTCACCCCCGGGCAAGACCAGTTCTTGGCATAAACAAAGTCAGCCCCCTCAAACGCCCTCATCTGGTCATACTCGACGCGAGCCCCTCCCGCAAAAGCAGCGTCCAGTTCATACCCCTCAGGGTGAGTGATGACCAAGTCCACATCAGCAGCATTCATCCACTCAGCAAAAGAGTTAGGCACCGCCTGCGGCAGAGCCTTAGGGTGAGGAGCCCAAGTCAGCACCACCTTAGGACGCGCCTTAGACCTATGTTCCTCGACAGTAATAAGGTCAGCAAACGCCTGCAGAGGATGCACCGTAGCCGTCTCCATAGCAAACACAGGTTTGCCACTATATTTCAAAAACTCATTATAGACCGTCTCAGCATAATCATACTCACGATCCTTCAGACCGGCAAACGAGCGAATACCAATCACATCACAATAGCTCGCCATCACCGGTATGGCCTCCAGCAGATGCTCGCTCTTGTCGCCGTCCATCACCACACCACGCTCAGTCTCCAGTTTCCAAGCCCCCGCATTCACATCAAGCACGATCACATTCATGCCCAGATTGAGAGCCGCCTTCTGCGTGCTCAGACGCGTGCGCAAGCTATTGTTGAAAAATACCAGCAGAGCAGTCCTGTTACGCCCCAACTCCACAAACTTGAACCTCTCGCGCTTAATCTCCATAGCCTCAGACAGAGCCACGTTCAAGTCGCCTAAATCACTGACATTCAGAAAAGATTTCATACGATATAAATAAGCAAATATAATATACACATAAACACGAGTGCGAAATTACACAATTTCGCCGACAAAACACAAGGATTTTGCAAAAAAAAGCGTAATTTTGCCAGCGATATGGACTACGAAGCACTCAGAGACAAAAGAATAGCCGTACTCATAAGCGGCGGCGTAGACAGCGCAGTCGTCACCCACCTGCTCTGCCAGCACGGACTAAAGCCAGACCTCTACTACATCAAGATAGGCATGGAAGGCGAAGACTCAAGCTGCACAGCCGAAGAAGACATCGAGCTCAGCACCCTCACAGCAAGCAAGTACGGGCTTCGGCTCGAAGTCATAGACCTGCAAAAAGAATATTGGGACAAAGTCGTAGGCTACG
>CALZJL010000213.1 GCA_945787625.1 uncultured Prevotellaceae bacterium | reverse complement strand
TCGTTGATGTCGCTGACATTGATTGTACCCTGGCTACCATTGCCGGTAACCACGTCTGTCGCCCATGCCAGGGTCAGTCCCAATATGGGGACGACGAGTGCAAGGATGGATAGTAAAAATTTTTTCTTCATACGTTGATTGTTTATTTGGTTTAGTTTGTTGTTTTGTTGTTTGGCGGGTGTTTTGTTGTTTGGTTGTTGTTTGTTTGCTTTGTCATATAGTCGCGGATAGTCGTTAGAACCAACTAAATAACGTTGGTGACGAACGATTTCGTTAAGCCATAAGACCAAAGGGAGCTTGCTCGCTTTGGCTTGGCGAGAAATCGCACTTTTAAGAAGGATGTGATCACCTTGCCGAGGGTGATGCGGCTGACTTCGTGGCTCTGACCGCAATGGGGGCAATATGCTCCATGGTATGATGCTCCGCAGTTCAGGCATTGCTGCTCTGATGCGGGTTCGTGTATGTGTTTTCGCGTTGGCTCACCTAATCGTATCTTGTCTTTCAGCCTCATTAAATCGCAAATATTTATGTCTTATCTGTTTGCAAAAATAACAATATTTTCATAAATATACCAATTTTACAGTTGAATTATTACGAAAATACGTGATGTTCTATACGTTTCCTACGAAAAACTGTCTGACTTCTTCTTTATACTTCTTGCCGATTGGTAGGCTCATGCCTGCAACGATGACTTTGGAACACGAAAAACGTTGAATTTCATCCGACCTTTCCTACGCTCGGCAGAGTAAGCAAGCTTTCTCTGCTCTCGCTTATCGGAAACGCGCTTGGAGGGGTGGTTGGCTGTTCGGCGAAAGATGTGTGCGTTTTTTTTGCAAAATGTTTGTGGTTACAATTTTATTCTGTACCTTTGCAGACGCAACGGTTCGCCCTACAGGCGATTAATAGGGAATGGGGTGAGAATCCCCGACTGTCCCGCAGCTGTGATCCGTTATTTGCGGTGCAAGCATATGCCACTGACTATTTTCGGGAAGGCGCTTGTAACCAGACGGTAAGTCAGAAGACCTGCCTTGCATTGTGGCATTGATGTAATGTCGCAATCAAATGTACGTGTGGAACCCGTGGGATGGTCCACGTGAATAATGGTCTTATCGGTTTTAACATGAGAAGAGAATTTGTCATGGCATTGTTGTGTCTGACTGTCTCTTTTGGCTGTGTACATGGACGTATTCTCGGGTCCGTGGCAAATGGCGGAATTTCGCCTGACATAGCTTTGGGGGACAGTGTACACAAATTGCAGGAAGTGGTGGTGAAAGGCGAACGCCAGCAGGACGTCATTCCGTCACAGCAACTCAAGGGTGATGAACTCCAGCGTCTGAACAGTCTGAATGTGGCTGATGCGCTGAGGTTCTTTGCTGGCGTACAGTTGAAGGACTACGGAGGCGTTGGCGGCATCAAGACGGTCAACATACGCAGCATGGGGACAAATCATGTGGGGGTGTTCTACGATGGCATACAGCTGTCTAACGCTCAGAACGGGCAGGTAGACCTTGGTATGTTCTCGCTCGACAACATTCAGAGCATATCTCTGTACAACGGACAGAAAAGCGAGATATTCCAGTCGGCTAAGGATTTCAACTCTGCAGGCTCCATATATATGTGGACACGCAGACCTGTGTTCACGGACAGCTCCCGCTATCATCTGAAGGCTACGATGAAGGGCGGTTCGTTCGGTCTTGTGAATCCTGCTCTGCTCATCGAGCTGAAGTTGTCTGACAAGGTGTCAGCTTCCTTCAGCGGAGAATGGCTGAGCAGCAATGGAAAATACAAGTTCCGCTACCGTAGGAAGGCGGTGATGACGGACGAGGTTGTGTATGACACGACTGCCATAAGGCAAAACGGCGACATACGCGCTACTCGCATGGAGGGTGCGCTCTTTGGCAAATTCAAGCATGGCAAATGGATGCTCAAGGCATACAACTATACGTCGGAAAGAGGTGTGCCAGGGGCTATCGTCAACAACGTTTGGCGCAGGGGGGAGCGTATCTGGGACAACAATTCGTTTGTGCAGGGTAGCATTGAGAAGGAGTTCTCGCGGCGTTACCATGCCCGTCTGATGGCCAAGTATGCCTACTACCTGACGAAGTATGTCAATAAGGACACTACGGTGATGATGATTGACAACGTATATCGCCAGCAGGAACTGTATCTGTCAACTACACATCTGTATAGGGTGACTGACTGGTGGGAGCTGTCTGCTGCCTACGATGTTCAGTGGAACAAGATGGACGCCGATATGTATGGTTTTGTCTACCCTACTCGATGGCATCATTTCCTGTCTGCTGCCACGGCACTTTCGTTCGGAAAGCTGAAAATGCAGGGCAGCGTGGTGTTCAACTATGTATACGACCGTGTGAAACTGATGGAATCCCCTGAGGACAAGGCGGTTTGGACTCCTGCTTTCTTTGTTTCCTACGCTCCGTTCTCTCGTGTGGATTTCTCCGTGAGGGCGTTTGCCAAACGCAGTTTCCGTATGCCTACATTCAACGACTTGTATTATGCCGAGATGGGCAACTCCAAGCTGAGTCCGGAGAAAGTGACGCAGTATAATATAGGTCTGGCATACAAGACTCCATACAGAGGCCGGGGTGTGTTTACTCAGTGGTATCTGACCGTCGACGGCTATCGCAATTTCGTTACCGACAAGATTGTGGCTTATCCCAAAGGGGCACAATTCCGTTGGACGATGCTCAATCTGGGACGTGTACACGTCACTGGACTGGATGCCACTATGGGACTGACTCTACAGCCTGCGAGGGATTTTTTCGTGACTGGAAAGGTGCAATATACTTATCAGGAGGCATACGATGTGACCAACCCTGCCGACACTTATTATCGCGACCAGATACCTTACATTCCCTGGCACAGCGGTTCGGCAATCGTTCAGATGCAGTGGCGTGACTGGAGCTTGAACTACAGTTTCATCTATACGGGCGAGCGATACAATCAGCAAGAGAACATCGTATATAACTACACCCAACCGTGGTACACCAGCGACCTTTCGCTGGTATACCGAATCCGATGGAGAAAATACACGATGAAGGCACAGATAGAGGTGAACAATCTGTTCAGCCAGGACTACGATGTAATCCTTAACTACCCCATGCCCAAGCGCAACTGGAGATTGACCTTGGGTGTGGAGCTATGAAGATAAACGTTTCCGATAAGCGAGAGCAGAGAAAGCTTGCTTACTCTGCCGAGCGTAGG
>CALZJL010000212.1 GCA_945787625.1 uncultured Prevotellaceae bacterium | reverse complement strand
CAACTATAATATTTTAGATGCGATGATACAGACTGTAGTAAAACGCGATGGCCGTATAGTCGGCTTTAATGAGAATAAGATCGGTGCTGCGATACGTAAGGCGATGTTGTCTACGCAGCAGGGTGAGGACGGTGATCTGATTGTGAAGATCACGGACCGCATCAGTATACGCGGCAAGAGCCAGATGACGGTGGAGGAGATTCAGGATATGGTGGAGGACGAGTTGATGCGTTCGTCTCGTCCTGATGTGGCTAAGCTGTATATCAAGTATCGGAGTGCGCGTACTATAGCTCGTAAGGCTAAGACTCGTGATATCTTTTTGGAGATTATCAATATCAAGAACAATGATGTGACTCGCGAGAATGCTAACATGAATGCTGATACGCCTGCGGGTATGATGATGAAGTTTGCTAGCGAGACGACGAAGCCTTTCGTGGACGACTACTTGCTGAGTGATGATGTTAAGGAGGCGGTCAAGAATAATTATCTGCATATCCACGATAAGGATTATTACCCGACGAAGTCGTTGACGTGTGTGCAACACCCGCTGGACAAGATTCTGAAATATGGTTTTCAGGCGGGGCATGGTGAGAGCCGCCCTGCCAAGCGTATTGAGACGGCTTCGATATTGGGCTGTATCAGTATGGAGACGGTGCAGAACGAGATGCATGGCGGTCAGGCTATTCCGGCTTTTGATTTTTATCTGGCTCCGTTCGTGCGCAAGAGTTATATCGAGGAGGTCAAGAAGTTGGAGGATCTGTATGCGGAGGACTTTAGCGAGCTTTATGATGTGCAGATTGATGATTATCTGGATACGCCTCTCGCTGGCTTGGCTGGGCGAGAGCGTATCAAGCAGCATGCTATCAACAAAACGGTGGAGCGTGTGCACCAGAGTATGGAGGCTTTCATTCATAATATGAATACGATACATAGCCGTGGTGGCAACCAGGTGGTGTTCTCGTCTATCAATTATGGTACTGATACGAGTGCTGAGGGGCGTTGTGTGATTCGTGAGATTCTCAAGAGTACTTATGAGGGTGTGGGAAATGGTGAGACGGCTATCTTCCCTATTCAGATATGGAAGAAGAAGCGTGGCGTGAGCTATTTGCCTGAGGATAGGAACTATGACCTTTACAAACTGGCTGCTAAGGTGACTGCGCGTCGTTTCTTCCCTAACTATATCAACTTGGACGCTTCTTACAATTATAATGAGAAGTGGTCGGCTGACGATCCTGAGCGTTATATGTGGGAGTGTGCTACGATGGGTTGCCGTACGCGTGTGTTTGAGAATCGTTTCGGTCCGAAGACGAGTATCGGGCGTGGTAACTTGAGCTTCTCGACGATTAATATCGTGCGTCTTGCTATCGAGTGTATGGACATCAAGGATGAGGACGACCGCGTGGCTGCTTTCTTTGCTAAGTTGGACAATTTGCTTGAGATTACTGCTAAGCAGCTGCATGAGCGTATGGAGTTTCAGAAGACGGCGTTTGCGAAGCAGTTCCCTCTGCTGATGAGGGGCTTGTGGATAGGCAGTGAGAATCTCAGCCCGAATGATACGATTGCGCCTGTGATAAATCAGGGTACGCTGGGTATAGGGTTTATCGGGCTGGCTGAATGTCTGATTGCTCTGACGGGCAAGCATCATGGGGAGAGTGAGGAGAGCCAGAAGCTTGGCTTGAAGATTGTGACTTATATGCGTGACCGTGTCAATGAGTTCTGCGACCGTTATCAGCATAACTACTCTGTGCTCGCTACTCCTGCTGAGGGTCTGTCGGGTAGATTTACCAAGTATGACAAGAAGAAGTTCGGTATCTTGCCTGGCATCACTGACAAGGATTACTATACGAACTCTAATCATGTGCCTGTGTACTACAAGTGCTCTGCGTTGCACAAGGCTCAGGTGGAGGGTCCTTATCATGAGTTGACGCGTGGTGGCCATATCTTCTATGTGGAGATTGATGGTGATGCTACTAAGAATCCTGAGGCTGTGATGAATATCGTGGATATGATGGATCGCTATAATATCGGCTATGGTAGTGTCAATCATACTCGTAATCGTTGTCTCGATTGTGGATATGAGAATGGTGAGGATCGTATGGACGTTTGCCCTAAGTGTGGTAGCCACAATGTGGATCGTCTGCAGCGTATCACGGGCTATTTAGTGGGTACTACTGACCGTTGGAACAAGGCTAAGCTGGCTGAGCTTAATGATCGTATCATTCACAAATGAGGGTTCTGGATATCGTAGAGTGTACTACGGTCGACGGCCCTGGATTCCGTACGAGCATCTATGTCGCTGGCTGTCATCATCACTGCCCGGGATGTCATAATCCGCAGTCGTGGGACGCTGGGGGCGGTGAGGAGATGAGCGTCGAGGATATTCTCGCTATCGTTAGGCGTGACCCTTTTGCGGGGGTCACGCTGAGCGGTGGCGATCCTATGTTTCAGGCTGAGGAGTGTGTGCGTCTGTGTCGTCGTATCAGGGAGGTGACGGACAAGTCTCTGTGGTGCTACACGGGGTTTACGTGGGAGGAGATTCACGCTCGTGGTTCGCGTGCGATGGTGGAGCTGGCGGAGATGGTTGACGTGTTGGTCGACGGGCGTTTTGTCGAGACGCTGAGAGATACTGACTTGCTGTTTCGCGGCAGTGCCAACCAGCGGCTGATTGATGTGCACAGGACGCTTGAGACGGGTTTCGTCTGTCTTTGGCAGAGGGATTGATGCTTGTTTTCTTGGTTTTGTCGTTGGTTTTTTGTATTTTTGCAGCAAGGAAACTAATTTACCAATATATGAACAAAAAAGAAAATTCGGAGAGAATCCAGACTTCTATTCTTAATCCTTTGGAGAAAAAGGCTCTGATTTGGATGGCGGAGCGTCTGCCGTTGTGGGTGACGAGCGATATGCTGACGTATTTCAGTTTGTTTGGCGCGGTGGTGATTGCTGCGGGCTATCTGCTGACTAACTATGACCCTGCGTGGTTGTGGCTGGCTTCGTTTGGCTTTGTGTTGCATTGGGTGGGTGACTCGCTTGATGGGACTATAGCTCGTGTGCGCAGGCAGTCTCGCCCTCTGTATGGTTTTTATATCGACCATAATATGGATTGCATCGCTGAGGCTTTTATCTTTGGGGGTATGGGATTGTCGGCTTATATGCACTTTTGGGTGGGGCTGATGATTTTCTGTGTGTATCTGGCGATGGAGGTGTATGTGATGATTTGTGCTCATCT
>CALZJL010000211.1 GCA_945787625.1 uncultured Prevotellaceae bacterium | reverse complement strand
TACAGCTCGATCTCTTTTGGGACGCTCCCGAATATGCTATTCATCATGCGGAGACCCATAAACCGGACAACCTGATGCGAGAGAAACACAGGCAGCTGACATTTGAGTTTTGAAACAGTATAACTAAACATCAAAAACATGAAAAAACTAATCTTATCTATTCTGATGGTACTCCCATTGCTGATGTCATGTGCCGACAGTGTCAGCAACATTCTTGTCCTGAATTTCCTGGATTCAGACAATGTTAGTATTCCAACCGATGGCATATATTTGCCAATAAAGGCAGAGGGACAGGTGATTAACGTCAGGGTGATGACAAGCCATGAGGCTCGTATCCAGTGTCTGAATGCAGATGGGAGCACTTGTGAATATGCACGCTTCGGTTCTGCATCAACTGAGGAAGGTAACGAATCGCTCATTCTTACCGTAAAAGCAAACACCACGGAGAGTGTCCGCTATTTCAGCGTAGTTGCTACAAATAATGGTGGTTCGACAGTCTCTGTACCGTGCAGACAAGACAAGATTAGCAAATAATTACTCTAAAATCGAAAAAAAGTGCTTCAAAACTTTGTAGTTTCAAAATAAAGTCTTACCTTTGCACTCGTCAAAGACAGATGACGATGTCTTGAAGCACAATGGTGCCTTGGATGAGTGGTTGAGTCTCTGGTCTGCAAAACCAGCCACGGCGGTTCGAATCCGCCAGGCACCTCGAGGAGCGTAGCGGTTTCACACACGAAGAAGTGATGAGCCGCTCGTTTTTTTGTATATGCCTCAATGGTGCAGATTTTGCCCTTGACTCTTGGATATTCCAAATATATTTGCTATTTTAGCACGACAATTAGGAACATTCAGTATCGTTATGAATCAAATCTTTTCTAAAATTATAGCATCACGCACAGGTATTAGTGACAATCAGGTGAGTCGAACCATAGAGTTGCTCAGCGAGGGAGCTACAGTCCCCTTTATAAGCCGTTACCGCAAGGAGGCCACGGGAGGATTGGACGAAGTCCAGATAGCAAGTATCTCGGACGAGGTGGACAAACTCGAAGATGTGTCGAAACGAAAGGATACCATATTGTCTACCATAGAGTCGCAAGGCAAGTTGACAGACCAGCTGCGCAAACGTATCGAGGAGACTTGGGAGATGAGTGTGCTCGAAGACATCTATCTGCCATACAAGCCCAAGCGAAAGACGCGAGCTGAGGTGGCGAGGCAGAAGGGTCTTGAGCCTTTGGCAGATTTCCTTATGTCTCAGAATCCTGCTCAAAACGTTGAGCGAAAGTCGCGGGAGTTTATATCTGAGGCAAAGGGAGTGGCATCAGTAGAGGAGGCAATCAGTGGTGCGCAGGATATTATAGCCGAGCGCATCAGTGAGGACGAGAGGGCACGAAATATAGTCAGACAGGACTTGCAGCGTGGGGCTGTCATTAGTTCACGTCGTAAGACCGTCAGTTCTAAACTTAGCGATGAGGAGAGGGAGAGATGGGTGGAAGATTCATCTAAGTATCGCGATTATTTTGATTTCTCAGAAAAACTCTCTCGTTGTGCCAGCCATCGTCTGCTCGCTATGCGTCGCGGAGAGGCGGAAGGCTATCTGACTGTCAGTATCGACGGAGATGACGAGCGTTGCTGCAATCGGTTGGAAAAGATATATATCAGCAGGATACATAGTGAGGCGTCAGATCTCGTAAGGGAGGCAATGACCGACGGCTACAGACGTCTGCTCAAACCAAGCATAGTGACTGAGTTTGCTGCATCGTCTAAGCAAAAGGCTGATGACGAGGCCATACGTATCTTTGTCAAAAACCTTGAGCAACTCCTTATGGCTCCACCTTTAGGCCAGAAGCGTGTCATGGCACTTGACCCTGGATTCCGTACAGGGTGCAAGCTCGTATGTCTCGATGCTGAGGGCAATCTGCTGCATCACGATGTCATCTACCCACACCCTCCACGAGGAGAGAAAATCAAGTCGGCAGAGCGTATCGAGACGCTGATAGGGCAATACTCCATCCAAGCCATCTCTATAGGCAATGGTACGGCCAGTCGTGAGACTGAGGACTTTGTCCGCAAGCTCGACATTCCTGATGGCATCGGTGTATATGTAGTCAGCGAAGACGGTGCAAGTATTTACTCGGCGAGTAAGGTTGCGCGTGAGGAGTTTCCGGACGAGGACGTTACCGTGCGAGGTGCTGTCAGCATAGGACGACGTCTGATGGATCCACTTGCAGAACTCGTCAAGATAGATGCTAACAGCATCGGAGTTGGGCAGTATCAGAAAGACGTAGACCAGAAGAAATTGAAACACTCGCTTGACCAGACGGTAGAGAAGTGTGTCAATAGGGTCGGAGTGAACCTCAATACCGCCTCGAAACACTTGTTGACATACGTTTCAGGTCTTGGTCCTGCGATTGCTCAGAATATAGTGGACTATCGAGCTGCTAACGGAGCGTTCACTTCGCGTAGGGAGCTTCTAAAGGTGCCCAAGCTTGGTCCCAAGGCGTTTGAACAGGCTGCTGGATTCCTAAGGGTACAGGGTGGGACAGAGCCGCTCGACAACAGCGCAGTACACCCTGAGAGTTACCATATCGTAGAGAGTATGGCTCGTGATCAAGGATGTACGGTGACGGAACTGATGGATAGAAAGGACCTCCGTGATGCTGTTGATGTACGTAGCTACGTCACCGATAAGGTGGGGCTGCCCACACTCAACGACATCATGGCAGAACTCGACAAGCCTGGCCGCGATCCACGCGAGCTGCTTTCTCAGTTTGAGTTCTCGCATGAGATTCATGAACTGGAAGATGTGCGACAGGGTATGGTGTTGCCTGGCATTGTGACAAATATCACTAATTTCGGCTGCTTCGTAGATGTGGGAGTGCATACCCAAGGTCTTGTGCATATAAGCGAGATGGCTGACAGATATGTCAAGGATCCATATAGTATAGTCTCTCTCCACCAGCATGTCATGGTTAAGGTGATTGACGTTGACTTCAGACGCAGACGTCTCTCTCTGTCGCTCAAACTGTAAATAGTTCGAAACTTTTCTCAAATATATAGCGTTGCTCGTGGAGTAGAAGAGGCTTTATTCCATATTGACCTCATCGTTCTTCAAAAGCGAGGCATATTTGAATATATTGAAATGAAACATGGATTCGTTTGTATCTCGGGCATGGGGAAAGTGGTGCTGATGGTGCTGCTGATGTTGTGCTTTGGGGCTCTGCGTTGTGATGCTGCAGGGTCTCA
>CALZJL010000210.1 GCA_945787625.1 uncultured Prevotellaceae bacterium | reverse complement strand
GTGGAGGCGTTTATGAAGGGGACGGAGGTGACTTGCGGCTGCTACAAGACGGGGACGGTGAGCCATGTGTTTCCTATCACGGAGGTGGTGACGAAGAATGAGTTCTTTGATTATGACGCCAAGTATAATGGTCAGGTCGATGAGATTACTCCTGCGCGTATCTCGGAGCGTCTGACGGAGCGTATTCAGACGCTGACAAGCTCGATATATGACATCCTGGGCTGTTATGGTATCATTCGTATTGATTATATTATCACTGAGGGTGATGTCATAAATCTCTTGGAGATTAATACTACGCCGGGTATGACGCCTACGAGTTTTATACCTCAGCAGGTGCGTGCTGCCGGACTTGATATCAGTCAGGTGATGTCGGATATTATTGAAGGGCGTTAACTCTCTTATTGACTATACTCACCATGGATTCTCACATTTTTGATGACATCAGGCCTTTTGAGAGGGGGGAGATGAAGTTTGCGCTTAATGAGTTGCTTAGGGACCGCCATTTCAACAAGATGATTGGGGGATTCCTGCCTCTCCCGAAGGTGGTGCGCAATGCTTTGTTTAAGTTGCTCTTTGTCGGCATCAAAACTCCTTTGGATTTTCAAGTGCGTTTTATGAAGCCTATAGTGCGTCATATATTGCACAAGCACGCCAACAAGGCAAGCTTCGAGCATGATGCTATCTGCTCGCGGGGCAACTATTCTTTCATCTCGAATCATCGCGATATTGTCCTTGACAGTGCCATACTCTCGTATCTGCTCCATAAGTCGGGCTTCGCTACTACGTGTGAGATTGCTATCGGGGACAATTTGCTTATTTACCCTTGGATCAAGACTCTTGTACGTATGAACAAAGCTTTCATCGTGCGTCGCTCGCTCAAGGCTAAGGAGATGTTGGAGAGTTCGCGCCTGATGAGCAGCTATATCCACTATGCGGTGACCCAAAAGAAGGAGAATCTATGGATTGCCCAGCGTGAGGGGCGTGCCAAGGATTCGAGCGACCAGACTCAGGACAGTGTATTGAAGATGCTGGCGATGGGGGCTGAGCTTCCTCCTGTTGAGAGCCTGCGCGAGTTGAATATCACTCCGCTGACTATCTCGTATGAGTATGACCCTTGTGATTACCTCAAGGCTCAGGAGTTTCAGCAACGTCGCGATGATGCTTCGTGGAAGAAGTCCAAGCAGGACGACTTGGATAATATGCGCATTGGCATCTTTGGATATAAGGGACATGTTCATTATCATTGTGCACCTTGTATCAATGAGTGGATTGATGAACTTGCGGAGCTTCCCAAGCAGGAGTTTTACAGAGTGCTGGCTGAGCGTATCACTGCGGAGATACACCGTGGATATATGCTTTATCCTTGCAACTTCATTGCTTATGACGAGTTGAATGGCACGAAGCATTTCGCTGACAGGTATTCTGCTGCTGACGTGAAGAAGTTTGACGAGTACCTCAACGGACAGATTGCCAAGGTGTCTGTAGCTAATCCTGATATACCGTTTTTGCGTGGACGCATACTGACCATGTATGCCAACCCTGTGGAGAACAAACTCAAAAGTTGTGGCAAGGTATGAACTTGGGGCTGAGACACTGGTATGGGGTTGTGGCACTCACAGCTTGTAGCATAGTGATGGTGGGCTGTGGCTCTGATGATGAGTCATACCCTCCTGTGATTGACAATTTTGCTGATATCAGTACTGACAGCAAGGGACATTTTGTGACGATGACGCTCGACGATGGCAGTTCGTATGCTATCGCCAATGAGCCTTCGGAGTCTGCCTACAGGCCTGACACTACGTATCGTGCTGTGGCTGGATATACGCTGAGTGAGGGTAATGCGACGTTGTATCGTCTGAGTGCTGTGGCAGTGCTTGCTGACAGCACTGCGTGCGCCAAGTATGACCCGCTCAATATAGTGAGCGTCTGGCGTGCCGGCAATTATATAAACTTGCATCTGGTGGCTCTGACTCATCATGAGCGGCCTCATTTCGTCGGTTATGCCCTGACTTCTCATACTCCTGCCGGAGGGGAGCGTGCGCATGGTCATTTGCGCCTTGGCATTCATCATGACCAGAATGGCGACCCTGCGTCGTTTTCTGCCAATGCTTATTGCAGCATCAGGGCAAATGATGTCGGCTCATGGGAGCACGTGGGTGACACGCTGAGTATTACGGTGCATACGTTTGATGGCGACAAGGTGTGGAGCTTTGTTCGCTGAGGGAGGAGGAGGGACTCTGTACGAGAGGCTTTTAGAGCGATATTTCGCCGCTGCCAAGCATATATGTCATGTCGGCATCGTAGATGCAGCCGAACTGGCCTGGGGCTATGCCTTGTATGGGTTGGGGAGAGTTGATGACGTAGCCTTCGGCTTCGCGTCGGATAGTGCCTTGCATGAAGTGGTCGACGTGGCGTATCTTGAAGGTGATGTCCATCTCCTGGCCTTCGGTCAGAGGGAGTGGGTCGGTGATGTAATGGAAGTCTGCCAAGCGGAACTTGTGGCCGTATTGTAGTTGGGTATCCCAGCCTCGGGCTACGAATATTATGTTCTTGCGTACGTTTTTCTTTACTACAAACCATGGGCCTCCTGCCAATCCCAAGCCTTTGCGCTGGCCTATGGTGTGGAACCAGAATCCTTGGTGTGTGCCTAATATGCGGTTGGTCTCTATGTCGATAATCTTGCCTTCCTGTGTGCCGAGGTATTTGCGCAGGAAGTCGTTGTAGTTAATCTTGCCAAGGAAGCAGATGCCCTGGCTGTCTTTGCGCTTGGCACTGGGGAGACCGGCTTGTGTGGCGATGTGGCGCACTTCTTCCTTCATAAGTGGGCCTAAGGGGCATAGGAGCTTGGATATTTGCAGCCCTGTGAGTTGTGCGAGAAAGTCTGTCTGGTCTTTGACTGGGTCTTTGGCAGTGCCGAGGTAGGTCTTGACGGTTTTATGGCCTTGTGCGTCTTCCACTTCTTTTTCGATGATGGTGGCGTAGTGGCCTGTGGCTATCTTGTCGTAGCGGTGACCTACCTTGTCTTCGAAGGCTCCGAATTTTATCAACTTGTTGCACATGACATCTGGGTTGGGGGTGAGCCCGAGCCTGACTCTCTCGATGGCGTAACCTACGACTCTTTCCCAGTATTCTTTTTGCAGGTCTATGACTTCGAGTTTGAGCCCGTACTTGCGTGCCGTAGCCATGCATAGCTCGATGTCTTCTTCGGCTGTACAGCTCGAATCCTCGCCTTCCATGCCTATCT
>CALZJL010000209.1 GCA_945787625.1 uncultured Prevotellaceae bacterium | reverse complement strand
GCCATAGTGTCTTCAAACAGTCGTCCTTTTGACTGTACTGCAATTCTGAGCATATTGTTGTAGTGTGTGAATGTTTTTTGCTGATTATTCTAAAATCGTGCGTAAAGGTACATAAAATCCCGCATATTAATATCTTTTTGCCTGTCAATTATGTTTTATTTGATAAAAATTGCTTATATTCGCGTTGAAAAAAGGCTAAAAATATGTACATAATAGGTATAGCTGGTGGTACAGGTAGTGGTAAGACTACTGTGGTGAGGAAGATTATGGAGGCTCTCGAATGTGAGGGGGTGGCGGTGATTCCGCTCGATTCTTATTATAATGACAATTCTCATCTAACTATGGAGGAGAGGCGCTTGATCAATTATGATCACCCTGATGCCTTTGACTGGAAACTGCTCAAGCATCAGGTGATGCAGCTGCGCAACCATCAGTCTATCGAGCAGCCTATGTATGACTATATCACGTCAAACAGGTTGAAGGAGACGATACATATCGAGCCTTGCGAGGTTATTATCATAGAGGGTATAATGACTCTCTATCGCAAGGATCTGCGTGATTTGATGGATTTGAAAATCTATGTGGATGCTGATACTGACTTGCGTCTCATTCGCAATATCAAGCGTGACACTGTCGAGCGCGGACGTACTACGGAGCAGGTCATAGACCGTTATCTGAGGGTGCTCAAACCTATGCATGAGGAGTTTATCGAACCTACCAAGCGTCATGCTGACTTGATTATCCCGGAGGGGGGTGAGAGTCTGCAGGCGATTGATATACTCCGTGCGTATATCCGCCACCGTCTGGAACATTCTGACTAATGATAGTATAACCTAAATAACCTTAATGCTATGGTAATATGTAATTACAGGAATCCTGATATTCCTGCGACGATGGAGAGCGATGCCATTGTCATCAACGATTTGAACATCGGCAAGTGTCGCGGCTGTCTGCGCTGCCGCATAGTCAAGAGTTGCATCACGTATAACGATGACGCTCCATTGCAGTTGCCTGCTATAACTTCGGCCGACCGCCTGGATATATATCTGCAAAAGGACAGCGATGTGGCACTCTTGCTCAACCGTATTGTCTATGGTCTGGCAAAGCAGGGACAGGGACGTCCTTATGCTTTGCATATCGAGGACGGGCGAGAAGTGGAATATGTCAAGAGAATGCTTGACTGGTGTGGGTATAAGCTGGAGTAGTAACAGTGAATTAAAACCATAAGAATATCATGAGAAAATTTGTAAGATTTGCTTTGTTGAGCATGTCGCTGATGCTTTCGGGCAATGTCGTAGCGCAGGACGTGGATTTGACGAAGTATCCGGACTATTCGCCCAAGACGTATCCTAACGCTCTGCTCATGGTGCGCAAGTCTGTGATGAAAGCAAGTGGAGAGGTGTCGCAACGCCCTTCGCATGTGAACAATGCTGACTACAAGTTTATGTCGCCGGTATTCAATCAGGACGGTGGCTCGTGTGGCTCGGCATCGAGAATACGCTACATGTTCACTCATGAGCTTAATTCGTATCGCAATCTCGACGGTACGGACGATGCCAACAACTATCCTACACATTTTGTGTGGCTATTGACAAATGGTAATTCTGGTAAGGACGAATTTGTGCAGTATGTGGGCGTACCTTCGGCTGCGACTTATGGTGGCCGTACCTACTCTTCTCTCTTTGGCAATCAAGAGGAAATTAACGAGGACTTTGGCTGGATGACGGGATATGAGAAGTGGTATGAGGCCATGCACAACCGTATGCTCAAACCATCGCATTTCCCTATCAGTGTAGAGACTGAGGAGGGGCGTGAGGCTGTGAAGAACTGGCTCTGGAACCACAATGGCGATACTGATTTCCATTCTGGTGGTATAGTGGGTGTCGGTGTGGCGAGCGGTGGTGACTGGCAGCGTATACCTAAGACTGCTGCCAACGATGCGGCTGGGGTCACTGACAAGTATTATGTCAACAAGTGGGGTACGAGCGTGGATCATGCATTGACTATTGTCGGCTATGATGACCGTATAGAGTTTGACCTTAACGGCAATGGTGTATACGGTGAGAAGAGTGCTGATGAGCTTGGTGCGTGGATTATCGTAAATTCATGGGGCGGATGGTGTAACAATGGCTTCATATATTGTCCTTATGCTCATGCTGGGGCTTGGTTTGACAGCGAGGGAAAACTTGGTTCTACTGCGTGGTGGGCGCCTGAGATATATCAGGTGAGAAAGAATTATCGCCCTCTGCGTACAATTCGTGTCAAGATGGACTACTCGCACCGCTCTGAGATGTGTCTGAGTGCGGGCGTGTCTGCCAATCTCAACGCTACGGAGCCTGAGAAGACTATAATGTTTGATCACTTCAAATATGCCGGAGACGGCAAGAACGGTGATGCCAATCCAGCGCCTGCTGTACCTATGTTGGGAAAATGGGCTGACGGTCGATTGCATGATGAGCCTATGGAATTTGGCTATGATCTCACTGACCTGAGTTCTTCGTTTGACATAAATATGCCTCTGAAGTACTTCTTCATAATCGAGACGCGCTCATGGGGCATTGGTAGTGGTCATATCTACGAGGCTTCTATCATGGACTATGTCAATGAGATTGCCAGCCTTGAGACTCCGTTTGCTCTGCCACAGGGTGGTTATGAGATAAAGAGTGAGGGCAACAAGACTGTAATTTCGACCGTCGTGTACGGTCAGGGATATTATGCTCCGCAGAATCTCTCATACGACGATGGAGTGCTGGTATGGGACGCTCCGATGAAGTCGGGTCGCGAGGTGGAGTCATACATTATATATTGTGAGGGAGAGAAGATAGCTTCGCTCAGCAGCACGACGACGTCGTACACGCCTGTAGCTTTGGACGGTCAGGTGGAGTATGCTGTAAGTGCAATGTATGACGACAATAGCGTAGAGTCGGCCAAGGTCAGCGTCAAGACTCCTATCCCAGCTACGGTCAGCGGTCAGAACAAGGTGCTCAAGCTGAGCAAGGCTGGTCTGACTATACCCGAAATTTTTGCAACTCGCTATCCTAAGGCTACTATCGAATTCTGGTTCAAGCCAAGCTCGTTATCCAATTGGAATCAGGCTGCCGGCTCGTGGGGCTCGTTTATGATGCATGCCAATGCGAACGGAGCCTTCACCGCAGGTTGGAATACTGGTGCCCATCGAGTAGATGGGACGGCTGGTGACCTCGTAGTAGGGTCGATGAAACATGTAGCTATAGTGGTAAACGGCAAT
>CALZJL010000208.1 GCA_945787625.1 uncultured Prevotellaceae bacterium | reverse complement strand
TGGCAGGCTGCTGTACGATGTCATCGACAGGAGGTACGCCCTCGCCAGACTCAGCCTCATCAGACTCAGTCTCATTGACACCAGCGCCAGCTGCCACGACCTCATCAGAGTTTATCTCCGGTTCCTCAGCCCCGACCTCATCAGGGCTTACCTCAGCCGCCTCCACATTATCCACTACAACGTCAGTCTCCGACATCACACCAGCATCACTCCCCTCAGGAGCGACGAGTTCGTCCTGCCCCTCCCCAGAAATACGCTCCATCTCCTCAATAGGAGTCTTTTCGTTGAGAATGACAGTCTCAAAGTCTGCAAACGGACGGTTTACAGCATTTTTCAACGCCGTGTCGGGTGTAAACGACAGCTTGCTATGCCCGGCAATCAAGATACGCTCACCCGTGTTGACATTGACACTCTCCCTGTCGCTGACTCCAATCAACTTGAACGTGCCCAGCCCCTTGACCTTTACAATCTTGTCCGACATGACAGCCTCCGTCACGACATCAAACACTGCCTTTACAAACATCTCAGCAGCCGATTGACCTATCTGCGATTCCTTGGCCAGAATCTGAGCCAGCTCCGTCACAGTCAACTTTCCGTCCATTACTGAATCAAACTTTTTAAATTATTACTCGGTCTAAAACTCACCACAATTTTGGGAGGAACGAGCATACGCTGCCCACTATTAGGATTGACCAGCACCCTCTCCATGCGTTTCTTGGTCTCAAACGTACCGAAGCCAGACACCATGATGCTGTCTTCATCGCTCAAAGCCACACTCATACCCTTCACCAAGAGATCCACCTTCTGCTGCGTCTCCTTGAGGTTGCCCCCCGTCCTTGCCGCCAAAGCCGCTATAAATTCCTTATTATTCATAGTCAGAAACTCCGTTTATCACTTCGCCATATAAATCAAAATCATCAGCACTCACGATCTTCACATCATAAAACTCCCCGCAACGCAAGCTCCCCCCAGCCTCGGGCACAAGCACCTCAGGGTCCACTTCAGGCGAGTCAAACTCCGTTCTGCCGATATAATAGCCACCCTCCATGCGATCAATCATCACACGCATCACACTGCCCACCTTGGCCTCCTGCACCTCGGCAGAGATATTCTGCTGTATACGCATGAGTTTTGACAACCGTGCCTGCTTCACTTCCTCAGGCACATCATCATCATACAGACGCTCACTCGGAGTCCCTACCTCATGGCTGTAGGCGAAAGCCCCCATACGCTCAAACCTGGCCCACTTCACAAAATCACACAACTCCCTGAAATCATCGTCGGTCTCACCAGGGAATCCCACCATAAGCGTCGTACGCAGATGAAGCCCAGGCACCTCACGTCGCATAGCCTCAATCAAGTCGTAAGTCTCCCGACTGGAGATATGCCTGTGCATGGCACTGAGCTGATTATCACTAATATGCTGCAAGGCAATATCCATATACTTGCAGACATTGTCATGCTCACGCATCACTCGGAGCAAATCCATCGGAAAATCCTTAGGATAAGCATAATGCAAGCGAATCCACTTCACCCCGTCAATCCCAGCGATAGCCTCTATGAGCTCTGCGATACGGCGTTCCCTATAAAGATCAAGCCCATAGTACGTCAGCTCCTGCGCGATAATCTGAAACTCCTTGACCCCCTGCGACACCAAGTGACGCACCTCACCGACAATATCCTCCATAGGGCGCGAGCGATGTCTGCCTGTGATGATGGGAATGGCACAATAAGCACACCCACGGTCACAACCCTCGCTAATCTTGACGTAAGCATAATGCCCCGGTGTAGTCAGATGACGCTCAGCCGCAACAGACTCGTCGTACTCATGCCCGAGGTCGCGCAACAACTCAGTCCAGTTAAACTTGCCGTAATAGCGATCCACCTCAGGGATTTCCTTGCCGAGCTCCGACATAAAACGCTCGCTCAAACACCCCATCACATACAACCTCTTGAGTGTCCCCTCGCTCTTGCGCTGAGCCAACTCAAGAATCATATTGACACTCTCCTCCTGAGCATCAGCGATAAAACCGCAAGTATTCACCACCGCCACCTCAGCCTCCATACGTTCAGCATCGTGAGTCACCTCATAGCCCACCGCCTCAAGCTGGCGCATGAGCCTCTCGCTGTCCACGAGGTTCTTGCTACAGCCGAGAGTGACGACATCAATCTTTTTTTTCTTCTTCACCATTTCTTCACCTTCCGACAGGATTTCCAAAATCAAGACACCTCAGCCGAAGAGACTGTCCACAAACTCCCTACGATTGAACGGCTGCAAATCGGTCATCTTCTCTCCAAGCCCTATGTAGCGCACCGGTATCTTAAACTGGTCGCTGATGCCAATCACCACACCCCCCTTGGCCGTACCGTCCAGCTTCGTGATACTCATGCTCGTCACCTCAGTAGCAGCCGTAAACTGCTTGGCCTGCTCGTAAGCGTTCTGCCCCGTAGAGCCATCAAGCACCAACATCACATCGTGAGGAGCATCGGGCACAAGTTTTTGCATCACACGCTTTATCTTCGACAACTCGTCCATCAGTCCCTTCTTGTTGTGCAGACGACCCGCAGTATCAATCAGCACCACGTCAGCTCCCTGCGCTATCGCGCTCTGCAGCGTATCGTAAGCCACACTTGCCGGGTCACTGCCCATCTGCTGCTTCACCACAGGCACTCCTACCCTTTCGCCCCATATCACCAATTGCTCTACGGCCGCAGCGCGAAACGTGTCAGCAGCTCCGAGCATCACCTTCAGTCCAGCCTCCTTAAACTGGTAAGCCAACTTGCCAATCGTGGTAGTCTTACCCACTCCGTTCACGCCTACCACCATTATCACGTAAGGCACCTTTGCTTCTCCCTCGCCCCCGAAACCCTCTGGTATAGAAAATCCCTCGGTATCGTCCGTATTGTTCTCCATGAGCAGCTGGCTGATCTCGTCGCGCAGGATATTGTTGAGCTCCGTCGTACCGACATACTTGTCGCGAGCCACACGCGCTTCGATACGCTCTATCACACGCAGAGTCGTGTCGACCCCGACATCGCTCGTCACCAACACCTCCTCAAGGTCATCAAGAACCTCCTCGTCGACCTTGTCACGACCGGCCACAGCCCGCGTCAACTTGTCAAAGAAACCCTGTTTCGTCTTTTGCAGACCCTGATCCAGAGTCTCCTTCTTCTCCTTGCTGAAGAATTTGCTGAAAAATCCCATATCTACCTAAATAAACTATGACAATCAATTATTTGCGCACAAAGATACAAAAAAAA
>CALZJL010000207.1 GCA_945787625.1 uncultured Prevotellaceae bacterium | reverse complement strand
GCATCGCCTCCCTCACAAATATCCTGCACTATAGGGATCTGACCCAACAGAGGCACTCCCATCTGCTGAGCAAGGTCCTTTACCCCCTCACGACCGAAGAGATAGTACCGCTCATCAGTATGACGAGCCGGAGTGAACCAAGCCATATTCTCCACCAAGCCAAGGATAGGCACATTGACCTTCTCGTTGCGATACATATTGATACCCTTGCGCGCATCAGCCAAAGCCACCTGCTGAGGAGTAGACACTATTACCGCGCCAGTGATGGGGAGCGTCTGCACGAGAGTGAGATGAATATCGCTCGTGCCCGGAGGCGTGTCGAGGATAAAATAGTCGAGATCGCCCCATGCAGCATCACCGATGAGCTGTTTCAAGGCATTGCTCGCCATGCCACCACGCCACAATGTAGGAGTGTCAGTATCGACAAAGAAACCTATCGAAAGCAACTTGACCCCATACTTCTCGACCGGCACAATCAAGTCGCGCCCCCCGATACTCTCGCTGTAAGGACGCGCGTCCTCAATCTGGAACATCTTGGGCACACTCGGACCAAAGATATCACAGTCGAGCAGTCCCACACGAAGTCCCATACGCGCCAGCGAAACAGCCAAATTAGCAGCCACGGTACTCTTGCCTACCCCACCCTTGCCGCTACTGACAGCGATGATATTCCTAACCCCAGGGAGCAAGTCAGGCAAGTCAGGTCGTGGAGCCTGCAGCGTCTTAGTCCGTATCTCCACCTGCACATCACGGCTGACATAAGCATGAATGGCAGCCTCAGCAGCCTTGACTATACTCTTGAGAAAAGGATTGGTAGGCTTGTCGAATATGAGCGAAAACGACACATGCATACCCGCGATGCGAATGTCGTCCTCGACCATCTGCATCTCAACGATGTTCTTGCCCGTGCCCGGATAGCGCACGGTAGCAAGAGCATCAATTATGAGTTGGGGATATAACTGCATTATTCTATCACTACGCGAGTCCACCCGTGCACATCAGGCTCCGTGCCATACTGGATACCTCGCAAAAGGTTGTACAATTTGGTTGATATAGGACCAGGCTTACCGTCTTTAGATATGACGAAACTCTGCTTGGTGTCAAGGTCATCAATGCGCTCGATAGGCGAAATGACCGCAGCAGTGCCGCAAGCCCCAGCCTCCTCAAACGTTGCGAGTTCCTCCTCCGGTATCTGTCTGCGCTCCACCTTCATACCGAGATCCTCAGCAAGCTGCATGAGCGACTTGTTGGTGATAGAAGGCAAGATACTCGTAGACTTTGGCGTCACGTAAGTGTTGTTTTTGATGCCAAAGAAGTTTGCCGCGCCACACTCGTCCATATACTTCTTCTCCTTCGCATCAAGATAGAACTCACACGAGTAGCCCAGATCGTGAGCCATCTTGTTGGCACGCAGCGATGCCGCATAGTTACCGCCCACCTTGTATATGCCCGTACCCAGAGGTGCGCTACGATCATACTCGCGAATGATGACATAAGGATTGGTCGAGAAACCGCCCTTGAAATACGGCCCCACAGGCGTCACAAATATGACAAACAAATACTCGCTGGCAGGGTGCACACCCACCTGAGCCGACGTGCCGATGAGCAGCGGACGGATATAGAGAGTCGCGCCCGACTCATACGGGGGAATAAACCGCTCGTTGAGACGCACCACTCGGTCTACCATCTCGTTGAACCGCTCCGTAGGCAATTCAGGCATGAGTATGCCACGGCAAGTAGACTGCAGGCGTGCAGCATTCTCGTCACTACGGAATACGCGCACCTTGCCATCGGGGCAACGGTATGCCTTGAGCCCCTCAAACGCCTCCTGACCATAGTGCAAGCAAGTAGCAGCCATGTGTAGAGGTATAGTCTCCTCGCTGCACACCTCAATCTCGCCCCACTTACCGTCGCGATAATAGCATCGCACGTTATAGTCAGTCTTCATGTAGCCAAATGAGAGGCTACTCCAATCAATATCTGTCATTTTTTGTCGTTTTGTCGTTTGGTTGTTTGGTTATTTTGTTGTTTGGTTGGTTGTATTAGTCGTTAGAAGCAACTAAATAACCAAACTACTAAATAACCAAACAACTAAAAAATCCTACTCCCACTCGAGAATGACTTTACCACATTGGCCAGACTCCATGATGTCAAAGCCTTTCTGGAAGTCGTCCACCTTAAAGCGATGCGTAATCACAGGAGTGAGATCCAGACCAGACACAAGCATTTGCTCCATCTTGTACCACGTCTCCCACATCTCGCGGCCATAGATACCCTTGATAGTGAGAGCCTTGAAAATAATCTCGCTCCAGTCTACCGTAGTGGTCGGAGGCAGTATGCCCAACTGTGCAATCTTCGAGCCGTTGTACATGTGCGCCACCATGTCGCGGAAAGCCACAGGCGACCCAGACATCTCCAGACCCACATCAAAACCACGTATACCCAAGCCCTCCATAGCCTGAGCCACAGTCTCGCCCTTCGAAGCATTGACCGTACAAGTGGCACCCATTTTCTTGGCTATATCCAGACGATAGTCACTAAGGTCAGTAACCACGATATTCTTCGCACCGGCAAACTTAGCGATAGCCGTAGCCATAGTGCCAATCAGACCAGCACCCGTGATTAACACGTCCTCGCCCAGCAGAGGGAACGACAGAGCCGTGTGAGTAGCATTGCCAAACGGATCCATGATGGCAGCCATATCGTCAGAGATACGATCGTCCAGTTTGACCACATTGCTCTCAGGTATGCACAAGTACTCGGCAAAGGCACCATCGCGGTTTACACCCACACCGATACTATTCTCGCATATATGTTGCAGACCACGACGGCAGTTGCGGCAGTGACCGCAAGCGATGTGCCCCTCACCAGTGACACGGTCGCCCACCTTGATGTTTCTCACACCCGGACCCACCTGCTCTACGATGCCCACATACTCATGACCGATAGTCATCGGAGTCTTGATAGTCTTCTGACTCCACTCGTCCCACTTGTAGATATGCAAGTCAGTACCGCAGATAGCTGTCTTCTTGATTTTGATAAGCACATCGTTCACGCCAACCTCAGGCATGGAGACTTCCTCCATCCAAATACCCTTTTCGGGCAATTTCTTTACTAAAGCTTTCATCAGTGTCGTATTTTTTTTAAGTCGAAATATCCAATACCAAATCTTTCTGACAATGCAAAGATACGCTTTTTTTCACAAAGATGAGAAGTCAAGCAGAGTTTTTTTGAGTCTCACCGACATATTTCGCTCAGCTCAA
>CALZJL010000206.1 GCA_945787625.1 uncultured Prevotellaceae bacterium | reverse complement strand
CCTTCGCTGTTGAGGAAGCAGTGGAGGGAGGTGGCTTGGCAGACGATCTTGCCGTTGCTGGTCATGGTGTAGGCAAACTTGGCTTTGAGCTGGCTTAGCTCTGCTACGCTGATTTGGACTTCGATGATGTCGGCGAAGGTGGTGGGGCGTTTGTAGTCGCAGGTGACGGACATGACGGGGGAGTATACGCCTTCGCGCTCCATGCGTTCGTAGCTGAAGCCCATCTGCTCCATGGCGTATACGCGGGTCTCTTCCATGATGCGGATGTAGTTGGAGTGGTGGGTGACGCCTTGCGCGTCTGTCTCGTAGTAGTGTACTTTGTGGGTGTATGTCATGGTCGCTTTGTTTTGTTTCTATCGGGACAAAGTTATGCTTTTTTGGGATAAGTGCCAAATTATTTTTCGTGTCTATTTTCTGTGTTTTGCGGGGCTTTGCCTTACAAAATGACACTTTTTATATAATTTATTTTTCTTTTTGCTTGCATATACGAAATTTTTGGCATACTTTTGCAAGCGAAAACATAAAAACACTTGCTTTTAGTAAGCGTTTTCGTGGTTTTCACTTACATTGACAGTGTTCTATAAATTTCAGGTGTTTCACTAAAAAAGGTAATTGGATTATGTCTGAGACGAGATTTAGAGTCGTGGAAAGGGCTCTTTGCAAAAAGCCTGCTACGGTCAAGGCTCCGGAGGAGAGAATGGATCGCTTGTATGCTAAGCATGTGTTTGACCGTACTAAGATGTTTAAGTATCTGCCTAAGGATGCGTATGATGCTTTGGTGGATGTGATTGATAATGGTGCTCCGCTGGATCGTGGCATTGCTAATAGTGTGGCTGCGGGTATGAAGCAGTGGGCTGAGGAACTGGGGGTGACTCACTATACGCATTGGTTCCAGCCGCTGACGGGGGGAACGGCTGAGAAGC
Source organism: uncultured Prevotellaceae bacterium (assembly GCA_945787625.1). The sequence goes on along the minus strand of CALZJL010000206.1, from coordinate 2,342 downwards.
ATGAGAGTTTTATTGAGTATAATGGTAAGGGGGGTGTGCTTGAGGAGTTTGAGGGTAAGGTGCTGATTCAGCAGGAGCCTGATGCGAGCAGCTTCCCTAATGGTGGTATTCGCAATACGTTTGAGGCGCGTGGTTATACGGCGTGGGATGCGTCTTCGCCTGTGTTTGTGATGGACGATACGTTGTGTATTCCGACGATTTTTATTTCGTATACGGGTGAGTCGCTGGACTATAAGGCTCCGCTGTTGCGTGCGCTGAGGGCTGTGGATAGGGCGGCTGTGGATGTGTGCCGTATGTTTAATCCTGAGGTGAAGCAGGTGAAGGCTTTCTTGGGTATCGAGCAGGAGTATTTCTTGGTGGACGAGGGGGTCGCTGGGGCAAGGCCTGACTTGCTGCTGACGGGGCGTACGCTCATGGGGCACGAGGCTGCTAAGAATCAGCAGCTTGAGGATCATTATTTTGGTAGTATTCCGCAGCGTGTGATGGAGTTCATGAAGGACTTGGAGATTAGGGCTGTGGAGCTGGGGATTCCTGTCAAGACGCGTCATAATGAGGTGGCTCCGGGGCAGTTTGAGTTGGCGCCTATTTACGAGGAGTGTAATCTGGCTGTGGATCATAATATGATTCTGATGTCGCTGATGCGTAATGTGGCTGCTGAGCATGGGTTCCGTGTGTTGCTTCATGAGAAGCCGTTTAAGGGTATAAATGGTAGTGGTAAGCATTGTAACTGGTCGCTGGGTACGGACACGGGTACGTTGTTGTTTGGCCCTGGCAAGACGCCGATGGACAACTTGCGTTTCATTACGTTTGTGGTGAATGCGCTTATGGCGGTGTATCATCATAATGGTTTGTTGAAGGCGAGTATCATGAGTGCTACGAATGCGCATCGTCTGGGGGCGAATGAGGCTCCTCCTGCTATTATTTCGAGCTTCTTGGGCGAGCAGCTGAGCAGTATGCTTGATATGGTCGAGACGAGTACGGATGATTGTATTGCTTCGAGTGGGGAGAAGAAGGGTATGAGTCTGGATATTCCTCAGATTCCTGAGATTTTGCTTGATAATACGGATCGTAACCGTACGTCGCCGTTTGCGTTTACGGGGAATCGTTTTGAGTTCCGTGCTGTGGGTAGCGAGGCTAACACGGCGGCTGCGATGATTGTGCTTAATACGGCTGTGGCTGAGCAGCTGACGAGGTTCAAGGGCGAGGTTGATGGTCTGATGGCTGGGGGAATGGCGCAGCAGGGGGCTATCTTGACGGTGTTGCGTAGGTATATCAAGGAGTGTAAGCCTATTCGTTTTGAGGGTAATGGGTATAGTGAGGAGTGGAAGGCGGAGGCTTTGCGCCGTGGGCTGGACTGCGAGACGAGTTGCCCGCTGATCTTTGATGCTTATCTGCGTGAGGATAGTGTGAAGATGTTTGAGAGTGTGGGGGTGATGACGCGTAAGGAGCTGGAGGCTCGTAATGAGGTGAAGTGGGAGACGTATACGAAGAAGATTCAGATTGAGGCTCGTGTGCTTGGCGACTTGGCTATCAATCATATCATTCCGATCGCTATCGAGTATCAGAGCAGGTTGATTGACAATGTTTATAAGTTGTCGGCTGTCGTGGGTGAGGAGAAGGCTAAGGCTATGTCGGAGGGCAACTTGCGTGTGATTGAGGAGATTGCTGAGCGTACGGCTTTCATCTCGGAGCATGTGAAGCTGATGGTGGAGGCTCGCAAGAGGGCTAACAGGATTGCTTCGGAGCGTGAGAAGGCGATTGCGTATCATGACTCGGTGGAGTGTTTGTTTGATGAGATTCGTTATCATATCGACAAGCTGGAGCTGGTGGTGGACGATCGTCTGTGGACTCTGCCTAAGTATCGCGAATTGTTGTATATCTGATTCCTGATTGGTATAGATTCGGTCACAACTCCAAAGAGTGGAGGTGGGACGGCAGGGGGGTTGTTTACACTTGCGTCCAGATTCTCTCTTTTTCCTCTTGTGTGTCTTCTCCTCCTCTCTGCGGTGGTTGTGTGCTGATAGGTGACTCATACGGTTTTAGTTCACTGTTCGTAGTCCGGGCGCGGTGGCTTTGCGGTGACGTTATGGTGCCGTGGCCTGGACTGCTTTTGTGTGACGGGGGCGTGTGTGTCGGGCTGGAATCTTTTCTTTTACTAACAAAAAAAATTATTTTATGGACTCTGAACTAAAACGTGGACTTTACTGCCCTGACTATGAGCATGATGCTTGTGGTGTGGGTATGGTGGTCAATATTCATGGCGCGAAGAGCCATGATTTGGTGGACAATGCTTTGAGGGTGCTGGAGAATATGGAGCATCGTGGGGCTGAGACGCGCGACAA
>CALZJL010000205.1 GCA_945787625.1 uncultured Prevotellaceae bacterium | reverse complement strand
CACAAGGCACACCAAGAGCACAGCGCGGAGAAAGGAGCTGCGCTATGAAAGTCAACACCCTACTGAACGTAGACCTCAAGACCCGCCTGCGCAACGACGCTCTGCCCAAGCCAGGCAAGAACTACCACGGCATCCTCCACCGCGACACGAAAGGCACACAAGGGCACTACGACGACAGCCACTACACCTTCGTCGAAACCTGCGCCCCAGCCCCAGCCAAGCGCAACCCCCACGTCTACATAGGGCAGTACATCACCATCACCCGACGCGACGACGGCAGCCTGCGCCCCAACTTCAGACCCATGAGAGTATGCCGCGACTTCTGCACCATCAAGTACGCCATAGGAGTGGCACGCGAACTCGCCACAGCCCTCAAAAGCCTTATAGATGAAGCAGATAGCTAAAGACAGAAGGGCGAGATAACAAGGATTTTGTGACAGTTGTGACAATTGTGACAAATACGAAACAAGCGTTACAACTCCCCTATATAGACATATAATTAATTAATATATAAATATATATATATAGGAAAGAGAGTTGTCACACCCTTGAAAAAAAACTGTCACAACTGTAACTGTCACAAAACCGCCCCTCACATCACAAACAATTAAATGTTTTACAATGAAATACAATATTTCAGACAAGACAGCACCCACTATGCCGGAACTCGGCAAGGGCACAGAATGCGTGAAACTTCTCCTCTCACAGGTATCAAAAGACATGCGTGAAGCCATCGTCCCCATGCTATTCCCCATACTTGGGGCTCACGTGAGAGAATCGAAATTCCAATATCCCGACCTCAGTTGGAAAGAATTATGCGGAATGATGGCAAATCTCGTAGCAGAGAGCGGCGGCAACAAGGGTCAGTTGTCACGACTCGTCGAAGCCCTATGCCGCGACTTCCGCCAGCACGACGAAGCAGAGCTTGCCAAGCTCGTAGCATGGCAGAAAGCCGTCAAGACCAAGTCCGCCAACAAAGAGAAGCCAGCCCGCCCCGACGTAGCCTTCTGGTTCCCCCCGTCCGATGTCACCAACGCCGCCTTCATACAAAACGCCATGGCGTGCGAGACCCTCGGCGGACGCACCCAGTACCTCAACATGCCCGAAGTAGAGATGGCAGACCGAATGTGTGGCGGCCACAAGCAAATCTCGCAGATGCTCCGCAACATCTACGACTGCCAGCGGGCAGGCTCCCTGCGTGCCACAGCCGACGGCGTGACAGGCAACCCCCTGCTCCGCGCCAACCTCACCCTCTCAGCCACACCCTTTGCCGCACGCAGCTTCTACAAGAACGAGCTCTACAACGGCACCTTCGGACGCATGGTCTTCTCCTACAAAGCCCGTGAGGGACGCGACGGACACATCCCACGCCAAGGCAAATACGGCAACGAGTTCTACACCAAACTCGACACCTATCTCGCCCGACTCGACCTCTGCCGTGGAGAATACGTCGTCAGCCGCCTCAACACCCTGACCGAGCAGTTAGCCATGGACATGGCCACGATGGCAGACCTTGCCGACGACGACGTACTCTGGGACATCTCCAAGCGAGCCATCGTCTCGGCCTGGAAAGCCGGATGCGTGATGTGGGTGCTAAACAACCAGACCTGGACAAAGTCCATAGCCGAACTTGTAGAATGGCTCGTATACCACGACATCTGGAGCAAGATGCAGATTTTTTCCGACCTGCTCGGCAAGGGCTGTGAGCAACTTGAAGACCAACTACGGCGCGGCCCAAAAAATCTTCTTGACGCGATGCCCGACACGTTCAGCGAAGTCCAGTTAGAGACTCTGCGCGTAGAACTGGGCAAGAGCCGCGAGGGCACCAAAGCCCTGCTGCGCCAATGGCAACACCGCAAGTTCGTCCGCTACAGCAACCAGACAGGACTCTACACCAAGACGGAAGTCTACACACAAGGCACTCAGACCACCTCAAAAAACCTTTAGCACCATGGACAAGTACTATATCCGACAGCTCCGCGACCTCCCCATCGAGGGAGTCGCCGAGCGACTGGGACTGCGCATAGTGAAGCACCGCAGCCTCTGCCCCTTCCACGACGACCACCACGCCAGCCTCACCTTCGACCGCCGCAGGAACACATGCCGCTGCTTCGCCTGCATGGACAGAGCCATGGGCACCATCGACCTCGTGATGCGCCAGCTCAGCATGAATTTCCTCGACGCCTGCCGATGGCTCTCAGAAGGCGAGCCAATAGTGAGAGCCGCAGCCCGCAACGAACCCGGCGAGACAGCCACCACCGAGAAAGAGTTTGACGCCACGCGCTACGAACGCCACTTCATACGACCACACCTTGGTCAGGGAGCGAGAGAATTCCTCCTGAGCGAGCGCATGATCGACGAGCGAGTGGCAAGATGGTGCAGACTCAACTCGTGGAGAGACCGCCGTGGAGTAGAATGGCTACAGATACCCTACTTCGACCTCGAAGGGCGGCTCACAGGCGTACAAGGACGCAATCTGGTCAAGGGAGCCCTGCCACGCTTCCGCTTCCCCCAAGGCTCACGTTGCAGCATCTACAATTTGCCCATACTCCATCTGCTACGCCCCGGCGAGCCACTCTACATAACCGAAGGTCCCTCAGACTGCTGGGCTATGCTCTCGTCGGGACACAAAGCCATCGCCGTCCCGTCGGCCACGCTGCTCGATGCGTCCAGCATAGCCGTAATCGCCCGTCACGCCGAGCAGCTCTCCACGCCCCTCCACATGTATCCCGACCGCGACGAGCCCGGCGAGCGACTCTACCAGCGACTACGCCAGCTGCTACCCTCCATCGAGCGTCACGACCTTCCCCCAGGCTGCAAAGACTACAGCGACTACTACCTGTCTGTAAGAAAGGAGGTACAACATGGATAGTTTCCGCATACGCAGCTACTCCAAAGCCGAGCTTGCCATGTGCTACTTCCCCACCACTCCCAATCCCCACACCGCCGTCAACCACCTCATGTCGTGGATCAAGCGATGCACTCCGCTCTACGACGCCCTCGTGAGACACGGCTACACGAATACCTCCAAATGGTTCTCGCCACGCCAAGTACGCCTCATAGTCGAGTATCTCGGCGAGCCGTAGGCTGAGTGAAAAGAAAACTCATGAAAACCCACCGTATCGTATGCCAACGTACGCCATCGTACGAACGATGCGGTGGGTTGTCGTAACTTTGCATTGTGAAAATCAGACAGGCGCACGCCCCGAACGCTTACCGAACTCATCCCGAAGGCTTAACCTTGTAAAACAACAACCTTAAAACCT
>CALZJL010000204.1 GCA_945787625.1 uncultured Prevotellaceae bacterium | reverse complement strand
GGCAACATCTCGAAAATAAAATAAACACTTACTTACATACACGCACCTGACTATGAAAAAGATTCTGATGATTGCCTTTGGCATAGTGCTACCCATGATGTGCTACGCACAAGATGACGACTTCGGCATATGGGTAGAGGCTGCAGCATCCAAGAGTTTCGGTACAAGATGGTCTGTAGGACTTGATGCCGAACTGCGCAGCGAAGACAATACGAGCCGCATCGACCGTCTCAGTATCGGTCCGAGTGTAGGGTTTAAGGTATGCAAGTATCTGAAGTTGGGCGCAGGCTATAATTTCATGGCATCATACAGCCCCGAAAAACGCAAGGAGCATTACAAGAAAGACATCGAAGCCCACGAAAACTGGAACGGCTACAAAATCACAGACGCATACTGGACTCCGCGTCACCGAGCCAACGTCGATGTCACAGGTACGATAAAGTTCTGGAAGTTACTGCGTATCTCGCTGCGCGAGCGTTATCAGTTCACCTATAACGACTCAGTCACGGTCAATGAGACCAAGTATCGTTTCGACAAGATTACTGACGGCAACACGGGCGAGACCACCTACGAACTCAAGGAAGACTACCCCATCGAAGAACTCGACGGCAAGCCATCCACCAACACCCACATCTTGCGCAGCCGTCTCAAGATAGAAATCGACAAGAAACACCTCAAATGGAGTCCTTTCGTAAGCGTGGAATTCCACAACAACCTCCAGAGCAATTTCCATCTCGACAAGTTGCGCACCTCTGTCGGTACGGACTACTCCATCAACAAACACCACAAGGTAGGATTGTCATACATCCTCACCCACAAGTTTGAGGACGAGGGAACGAGCCGCATGCACGCCATCAATGCCAGTTACAAATTTGATTTCTGATTGTCCGACTAAATAACCGAAAATATGAAAAAGACACTAATCGTAGCCACCCTTGTCCTATGCTACATCACGGCATTGGCAGATAACTACAACTACATGACCGTGAGTACAAGCTCATCAGACAGGAGCATCAGGCTCGCCACCGTCCTGAAGATTACCTTCGAGAGTGGCAATGTAGTCGTGACCACTTCTCAAGGTATCGAGACATTCCCTCAAGACGAGATGCGCGAGATTGTCTTCGAAGATTCACCGACAGACATCGCGACCCTCCCGGCAGAAAGCGGAATGCTCAAAGTCACAGGGAGAGTGCTCACCATAGGTCGGCAAGGACTGCTGTGCATCTATACCCCCAACGGTACCCTGCACAGCATGACACGTGCAGAAGCTGGCAACCAGATAGATCTGTCAGCCCTACCCCAAGGAGTATACATTATCAAGCTAAACAACGAGACCATCAAATACATCAAGCCATGAGACGTTATATATTGTATATCGTAGCCATTCTCCTCGCCACAAGCATTTCCGCCCAACACCACATCCGGGTATGGCAAAACGGTGTGTCAGACAGGATGAGCATAGCAAATGTCGGCGGCATCACATTCAGTTCCGGTGAGTTGACCATCAAGGGTACATCATACCGGGTGTCCGACATAGACAGTATCATCATAGTGCCCGAAATCACAGTGGCATACAACGGAAGCACAGCCACGGTCAGCATACCCGAATCCGTCGAAAAAGATGTCACAGCCGTCATCAACGGAGCAGATGTGACTTTGACCAATACTAACACGAGTAACGAAATCGAGGTTGTTATCTCGGGCACAAGCGACGATGGTAGCCTCACATACATTGCCGACTACAAGACCACCATCATCATGGACGCTCTCAACCTTAGCAGCAGTAAGGGTGCTCCCCTCAACATACAGTGTGGCAAGCGCATAGCCCTTGAGTTGTGCGACGGCACCACCAACAGCCTCGCTGATGCAGCAGGAGGAGCGCAGAAAGGCTGCCTGTACTGCAAGGGACATCTCGAGATCGAAGGTAGCGGCACTCTCAACGTCACAGGCAATTCACGGCATGGCATAGCAACCAAGGAATACCTGCAGCTCAAGAAGAGCACTGGCATCATCAACATCATACGCGCGCAGAGCGATGCCATACACTGTGGTCAGTATTTCCAGATGAACGGAGGCACAGTCAACATCGATGCCAACACTCTCGGTGATGGCATTCAGACAGAGTATGTCATGCTTGACGACGACGTCACCCCCGATGCCACTAAAGAGAACAACGGCAAGATGTTCCTCAAAGGAGGCATAATCCGCGCAACCATCACAAGTCAGGACTGCAAAGCCATAAAGGCAGACTCTGACATCAGTATCAGCGGAGGCAACATAACCATCACAGCCCAAGGCAACGGCTCACGCGGCATACAAAGCGACGGCAGTATGGTCATCGGTACCGAAGACAACCCCACCACCATCAACATCACCGCAGCAGGAGGCAAGTGTACACTGCCTGAGTGTGCCGCCGACCCCCACAAAAGTATGGGCATCAAACTTGACGGCAACCTGACCATCAACGCTGGCAACATCACCGTAGCCAATACCGGCAGAAAGTCAAAAGGCATCAAGATTGGCGGTACATACCGCAAACACAGGACCAACGCCACGGTATCGGCTTCGGTGGAAGCCGCCCAGACAGTCATATTCGACTGACAGACGATAGAACGGGGAGAGACCTAATTGTGTACCAAGGTACCGATTTCCTCTCCCTCTATGACTCTCTTCAAGTTGCCGAGGACGTCCATGTTAAATACATAGATAGGCAGATCGTTCTGCATACACATGGCCGTAGCAGTGATGTCCATGACTTTTAGCCCGCGTGCTATCACGTCTTGGTATGTGATGTCTTGGAACTTCGTTGCACTTGGGTCTTTCTCTGGATCCGCCGTATAAATACCATCTACGCGAGTACCCTTGAGCATGACGTCAGCTTCAATTTCGATGCCGCGTAGTGATGAGCCCGTGTCAGTGGTGAAATACGGAGAGCCAGTACCAGCACTCATGATGACCACCTCTCCATTCTCCATCGCCTCGATAGCTTTCCATTTGGTATAGAACTCTCCGATAGGCTCCATACGAATAGCTGTCAGAACACGGTTCTTCTGCCCAACAGCCCCCAAGGCACTACTCAGAGCCAACGAATTGATGACAGTGGCACACATACCCATCTGATCACCCTTGACACGGTCGAAACCCTTGCCAGCCCCCGTCAGGCCACGGAAGATGTTGCCACCTCCGATGACGATGCCTATCTCTACTCCCATCTGTGCAATCTCCTTGATTTGCATGGCATAGTCGTTAAGGCGTTGCACGTTGATACCCTGCTTCTG
>CALZJL010000203.1 GCA_945787625.1 uncultured Prevotellaceae bacterium | reverse complement strand
GTGTCGATATTGTCGGGTGTGTCTGCTATGGTATGCCATGTAGGACCGAAACTGCTCGGGCCGTGCTGATAGTGGGGGACGATGTCGATACACGGTATGGCTGCTATGGCATTGACGTTGACATGGTCGTCCATGAGCGCTCCACCCTCGCGGCTGACGAAGTATGAGGAGTAGCCCAACTGTGAGGCGAGAGCCCATACTATGTTAAGCACGGGGGCTGCGTATTGCTGGCTGACTTGTTCGCGTGCGAAGGTGGCTCCACGACCGCCTACCATGTCGAGCAGGATGCCGTAGCGGGCTTCGTAGCCGCTCATGCGTGCTCGTTGTGCCCAGGCTTCGCTGCCGAGACACCATGTCGAGCCTGAGGTGTCGTCGCTGTCTGTCTGCTCCGCCCACTCGGGGGTACCCATGTCTTCGGCATCAAAACAGACGAAGTCTATGCCGAAAGTGTCTGCGATGGGGCTCGACTGAATGATGCGCGCCATTTCGAGCATGACGGCTACTCCGCTGGCTCCGTCGTTGGCTGCTGGTACTGGGGTGTGATGGTTGTTGGGGTCTGGGTCGTTGTCTGCCCATGGACGGCTGTCCCAGTGTGTGCAGATGAGGATACGGTCGTGGGCTTGGGGGTTGATGCGCGCTATGATGTTGCGGCATGGGGTGTGCGTGCCGTCCCACGTCTTGACTGTCTCGTCTTGAAACTCGGTGGTGCAGCCGTATTGGTCAAACTTGTTTTTGATCCATTGTGCACACTGGAGTGATGCTGTGCTGCCTGTCACTCGCGGGCCAAAGGCGCATTGCGCGACAATGTGGCTCATGGCGCTGTCTGCCTCAAACTGCGGACAGGAGCGCAAGACTATGGTGTCTGCATCGGTGTAGCCTGACCTGGTCTTGTTGCCACAGCTACCGAGGAGTGCTGTCATGACAATAAGCAGCAGGAAGATTTTGCTTCTCATCGTGTCTGTATGCTTTATGTGTTTTGTACTTCTCTCATTACTCTCAAAAAATTCTCTCCCCATAGCAGGCGTATGTCCTCCCACGTATATCGCTGGCGGAGCATGCTTCGGGTGAAGTTGATGAGCTCGCCGGCATGGGCTATGCCTCTGACTCCTCCGTCGCCATCGAAGTCGGTTCCTATGCCCACATGCTCTATGCCCATAACGCTGACGGCGTGATTGAGGTGCTCTATGGCATCGAGGATACTGGCTTGGCTGGGGGTGGAGTTGAGAAAGCCTTCGTAGAAAGTAACTTGCATGACTCCGCCACGGTGTGCAAGTGCCTTCATCTGCTGGTCGTCGAGGTTGCGTGGGTGCGGACACAGTCTCTTGCAGCTGGAGTGGCTGCATACGATGGGGGTGGTGGAGATGTTGAGGGCATCGTAGAAGCTGTTGACCGATGCGTGGCTCAGGTCGACAATCATGCCGAGACGGTTCATCTCTTGTATGACTTCTGCGCCGAAGGGGCTGACGCCGTGGTGCTCGTCGTGAGAATTGCGAGCTGAGTCGCAGATGTCGTTGTCGCCGTTGTGGCAGAGGGTCATGTAGACCACGCCACGCCTGCGGAAGTGCTCTACGAGGCTGAGGTCATGACCTATGGCATAGCCGTTTTCGATGCCAAGCATGACGGCTCGTCTGCCTTGCTGCTTGAGGCGATAGAGGTCTTCGGGGGTATAGGCTATGCCGACTTGATCGGAGTCCTGCTCTACGTGCTGCTCTATCTGACTGAGTATGTTGTCGGCTTTGGCTGTGGCGGCACGGTGTGCCTCGGGACTGCGGTCGCCCTGTGGTATGTAGGCGACCATGATGCTCGCGTCGAGGTGACCGTCGCGCATACGCGGCCATGTGACGAGACGTTCCTCGTCGGTAGCGAACTTCATGGGCGTGTCGCAATGCGAATCGAGGCTGAGTATGTGGCTGTGTAGCCGCTTGGCTTCAGCATAGTTGGCTGCCTGGCTGATGAGCCATTCGAAGATAGGCATCATGCTGCGGTCGTCGGCCATGATGAAGCATTCGGGATGCCACTGTATGCCGAGGAGGCTCTTGTACTCGCAGCTCTCATAGGCCTCGATGACTTGGTCGGGACTTTGGGCTGCGATGCGGAAATGTGGTCCTGTGTTCTTGACCGCCTGATGATGGAATGAATTGACTGCCAGAGTCGTAGACTGCGACATTATCTCGGACAGGAGTGTGTCGCGATGTATGACGACGGTGTGAGATGCTCGCTCACGGGCGAGGTCTTGCGAGTGCTTGATGAGCGTGTCGGGATTGGGGTACTGAGCTGCGAGGTCTTGGTATATGTCGCCTCCCAAAACCTGCGCCATGAGCTGCATACCCCGACAGATGCCAAGCATGGGTATCTGACGCTCGTAGGCGCGGCGTATGAGGGCTATCTCTGCCTGATCACGCTCGGCGTTGATGCCGTGGAGTTGTGGTATGGGCTCCTGACCGAAGAGTATGGGATTGACATCGGCTCCGCCACTTAGGATTATACCATCAATGGTGTCCAACATTGACTCAAGGGCTGCGGTGTCAATGTAAGGGGGTATGATGATGGGGCTGCCTCCTGCTGTCAACACGCTCTGATAGTAGCCCTTTGCCAACTCGCTGCCTTTGTCGCCAAAGTTGCTTGTTATTGCTATTATCGGTTTGGTCATTAATCTTTGATTTCTCGCCAGTCTTCCTGCATCTCGGGCTTGGCTTCCTGTACTTGTCCGCCGATGGGGAGTTCTTTCTTGATACTTTGGTTGAGTGATATGAGAGTTTCTGTGCTCACTACGCCGTTAATCTGCTGGAGTCGGTCGTTGAGGAGCTCCATGAGGTGCGAGTTGTCGCGCGCATATAGCTTGATGAGCATGGTGTATGGGCCTGTAGTATAGTGGCACTCCACTATCTCAGGTATTTGGGCAAACTGCTCCACTACGCTGCGGTAGAGGCTACCCTTTTCGAGGCTGATGCCTACGTACGTACAGGTGTTGTAGCCGAGACTGGCTGGGTTGACGTGATACCCACTACCGACGATGACGTTCATGTCGATGAGTCGCTGTACGCGCTGGTGTATGGCAGCACGACTGACTCCGCACTCCGAGGCTACGTCTTTGAAGGGAATACGTGCGTTGTTTGAGATGATTTCGAGAATCTTTTTGTCTAAAGAATCGATTTTTTCCATTTCTTTCTTCTTTTTGTTACACAAAAGTAGTCATTTTTCGTGAATATGCGCTTTTTTTATACATATTTTTACTTAGTTTTGACAAAATGATAATGTTTTGAGGTTATCTGTGAGGTTATC
>CALZJL010000202.1 GCA_945787625.1 uncultured Prevotellaceae bacterium | reverse complement strand
TCAAGAACGCTCCTATAGATGTGAGTCCGTACTACAACAGAATAGCTGATACTACGGATCCAATCGTAGCCCTCAACACTATGCTTGCCGTGGATGCCCTTCTAGTGTATATACCTCGTGAAACAAAGCCAAAATGTCCCATACAGATTAACAACATACTCAAGGGCAGCCACGATACAATGGTCAACCGCCGCATACTTATCATACTTGAAGAAGGTGCACAGGCTGACATTGTCATCACCGACCATGCTGCCTCTGACAGTCACTTTCTCACCAATCAGGTCATCGAAGTCATGGCTGGAGACAATTCGCACCTCAATCTCTATGACATCGAAGAGACTCACCTGTCGTGTACGCGATACAGCAACGTTTATTTACAGCAAGGCAGAGACTCATACATAAACCATACCGTACTGACCATATTCAACGGACATACACGCAACACCTGTACGGTCAATCTCGCTGGCGAAGGCAGCGGAGTCAGTCTGAACGGGTGTGTCATTGCTGACAAAATGCAGCGCGTTGACAACAATACGCTCATAAGGCATCTCGTGCCTCACTGTACGTCTGACGAGTTGTACAAATATGTTCTTGACGACAATGCCACGGGGGCTTTTGCCGGTCTCGTATATGTCAAAGAGGGGGCACAGCAGACCAACTCTGCCATGACCAACGCAAACCTGTGTATGTCGCCATCATCTCACATATACACGCAGCCTATGCTCGAAATATATGCTGACGATGTAAAATGCTCACATGGCAGCACCGTAGGCCAACTCAACGAGCAACAGCTATTCTATATGCGTCAGCGAGGCATTTCCGAACAGGAAGCCCGTATGCTGCTGAAATCTGCCTTTATCACCCATGTGATTGAAACCATACCGCTCGAAGCCTTGCGCGACCGTCTGCATTACATAGTAGACAAGCGTCTTAGGGGCGAATTGAGCAAGTGTGAAGGTTGTAAGATGTGTAAATAAAAGAATTCTTTCGCTGATGTACGATATTAATAAAGTCAGGGACGACTTCCCTATATTGGGTAAGGTCATCTACGACAAATATCCACTTATATATCTGGATAACGGTGCTACGACTCAGAAGCCTCGCTGCGTCGTAGAGGCTATGTCAGACGAGTATTACAATGTCAATGCCAATGTACACCGCGGAGTACACTTTCTCTCACAGATGGCTACTGATCTTCACGAACAGTCGAGAACCACGGTGCAGCAATTCATTAACGCCAGAAACTCATGTGAGATAATATTCACCCGAGGGACCACAGAGAGCATAAATCTCGTAGCCACATGCTTTACAGAGGCATTCATGCACGAAGGCGACGAGGTCATAGTCTCAGCCATGGAGCATCACTCGAATATAGTGTCATGGCAGCTGGCAGCACAGCGCAGAGGTATAAAGCTGCGTGTCATACCTATGAGCGATGACGGTATTTTGGATATAAACGAATATAAAAAGCTTTTCAACGAACGTACGAAAATCGTGAGTTGCACTCACGTCAGCAATGTACTCGGCTCGGTCAACCCTGTGAAGGAAATGATTCGTATAGCACACGAGCATGGCGTCCCCTTTCTTGTAGACGGAGCTCAAAGCTGCCCTCACTTCAGAATTGACGTACAAGACCTGGACTGCGACTTTTTTGCATTCTCAGGTCATAAAATATATGGTCCTACAGGTGTGGGAGTACTGTATGGCAAGGAGAAATATCTCGATGCTATGCCACCATATATGGGAGGAGGAGATATGATAAAAACAGTATCATTCGAACGTACTACATACAACGTACTGCCATACAAATTTGAAGCAGGCACACCAGACTACGTGGCCACTACAGGACTGGCACGCGCCATAGACTACGTCTCAAACATAGGAATGGACAGCATCTATGCTCACGAAAAGGAACTGACCAGATACGCTGTGAGCAAAATGCGTGATATCGAAGGAATGCACATCTTCGGACACGCTGACGGGGCAGAATGCGACGCAGTCATCTCGTTTCAGGTAGGCAATATACACCATCTGGATATGGGCACCCTGCTTGACCGCCTTGGCATAGCCGTACGCACTGGACATCACTGTGCCGAACCCCTCATGCGAAGACTCGGTGTCGAAGGCACATGCCGCGCATCATTTGGACTATATAATACCAAGTCAGAAATAGACGCATTGGTATCGGGCATAATGCGCATAAGCAGAATGTTCTGAAAGTTAAAGATTTTATCACCTACACAACAGTACGCAGACCTTGTCTTGGAAGCTTCTGCCGTATGATGTCTTTCTCACACCCTGGTTGATGATGGAGAAACAGATATCATGACCAGTGGTATTTGAGCGACAATATCCGCTCAGCGATGATACAGCAGTCACCGTACCAGTCTTTGCCCTAAGATTGTCATAGGCAGGAGTGTCTGCAAACCTATTCTCCAGAGTGCCGTCAACACCGGCAACAGGCAGACTCGCGTAGAGGTAAGGACGTATGCGAGGATTATTCCACGCATACTTCAGCAGTTCGACGAGCAGTTTAGGACTGACATAATTATAAAGTGACAGACCGCTACCATCAGCTATAGTATAGTCCGAAGGGTTAAGTCCAAGAGCCTGTATGAGCACGTTGACACACGAGGCCGAGACCTTGCGCTCCGTACCCTTGCCACCCGATGCGACAGCAAGTTGTGCAAACACACTTTCAGCCTTGAGATTGTCACTTTCTTTCAATATTGGTATGATAATATCCTCAAGAGTGACAGAATTGCGCTCAGTATAAGGTATCTGCTTGGTCTCATCATCATCCCAACACCACCCCCATCCTGCTCTGCTCACCACAGGAGTGAAAGTATAGTCTGCACCGAGCATATCGAGAGCAGTAATAACAGTGACGAGCTTCATACACGATGCAGGACGCATACGCCAATTCTCATGATACTGATAAATAATAGAATTATCAGTAAGGTCATATATCATTATACCAAGCTGAGTGGAATCCATCAGCGATGCATAGCACAACGAGTCTATACTGCGCACGAGGGGGTCAGACGGCACTTCCCGCCCATATACCACGACAGTGTCAGTACTGTATCTCGTTATTACATTGTGAGCAACATGAGCAGGTATAGCAGACTTATGAGCTGATGAACATGACAATATCAGTAGTACAAATGGTAGAAGTAAGAGAGTTTGCTTCATGTTTGAGGTACTTTGTGCAAGTTTTATACGCAAATATAGCTATTTTTGGGATAAAAAGTGTAATTTTGTACGCAAATAATCCTTTTAGGATTAGAAATAAAAAATATTGTGTTATGATTAAGAAATAT
>CALZJL010000201.1 GCA_945787625.1 uncultured Prevotellaceae bacterium | reverse complement strand
TCTACTCCGATGCTGGCTGCTTCGAGCGGTCCGCGACCTTGGTATACGATGTGCTGGTCATAGCCGAGTATGCTGCTGTTTGCTACTTCGCTGCCGGGGTGAAAACCGTCGGCTACGGTCTGCAACAGCCCGTTACGCCCTTGTCGGGCGATGCGGTCAAAGTTGGGTGTGGTGGCATACTGCAGGAGGGTCATTCCTCCGAGGGCTTCGTTGTGCCAGTCTGCCATGCCGTCGCCCAATATTATTATGTGTTTCATCTGTTTTTGTTGCTTCGCTGTGTCTTTGTATCCATGCCCCGTAAGTCTATGCCAACGACATGATGTCGGCAAACACGCCTGCTGCCGTGACACTCGCTCCTGCGCCGTAGCCTTGTATGAGCATCGGGTATTCGTTGTAGCGTTCTGTGGTGAGCATGACGATGTTGTTTGAGCCTTCGAGGACGTAGAACGAGTGGTCTCTGCCAAACTCGCGGAGAGATACGCTCGCCTTGCCGTTTTCGAATCGTGCCACGAAACGCCATACTCGTCCCTGTGCCTCCATCTCGGCGCGACGACGCTCCCATTCGGCATCGAGGGCTGGGAGGTTTTTCCAGAAATCCTCGATGCTGCCGTCAAAGAATGACTGGGGTATGAAGAGCTCGGTCTCGACGTCTTCCTGGCTGATCTCGTAGCCTGCCTCGCGGGTCAGTATGACGAGCTTGCGCAGCACGTCCTTGCCGCAAAGGTCTATGCGCGGATCTGGCTCGCTGTAGCCTTTCTCCTTGGCGAGGCGTACTGTCTCTGAGAATGGTATGTCCTTGCTCAAGGTGTTGAAGATGAAGTTGAGCGTGCCGCTCAGCACGGCCTCGATCCTGAGTATCTTGTCGCCGGAGTTGCGCAGGTCGTTGATGGTGCGTATGATGGGCAGACCTGCTCCGACGTTGGTCTCAAAGAGGAACTTGACGCCGCGCATCTGTGCTATATCCTTGAGCTCGCGGTAGTTGGCATAGTCGCTGCTGGCGGCTATCTTGTTGGCTGCCACGACGTTGATATTGTGGCTCAGGAAGTCCTTGTAGAGCGATGCGACCATGGGGCTGGCGGTGCAGTCTACAAACACGCTGTTGAAGATATTCATGCCGATGACCTCATCGCGCAGGCGGTCTATATTGCTCGCCGGGGAAGCCTGGAGCTTCGTGCGGAAATCTGTAAGGTCGAGCCCGGCACGGTCAAACATGGCGTTGTGTCCGCTCGCTATGCCTACGACGTTGAGCTTGAGGCGCAGCTCGCGCATGAGCTTTTCCTGCTGGTGGTGTATCTGCTCTATGAGCTGTCCGCCCACGGTGCCTACTCCGCAGATAAAGAGGTTGAGCTCCTGATATTCCGAGAGAAAGAATGAGTCGTGTATGACGTTTAGTGCCTTGCGCAGGTAATCTTGTGATATGACAAACGAGATGTTCGTCTCGCTCGCTCCCTGCGCACACGCTATGACTGATATGCCGTTGCGGCCGAGAGTACCGAAGAGCTTTCCGGCGATGCCCGGAGTGTGCTTCATGTTCTCACCCACTACGGCTACCGTGGCAAGTCCGCTCTCTGCCTGCATGGGGAACATGGCGCCCTCCTCTATCTCCTGGGCAAACTCCTCGTTCAGGACTCGGCAGGCTTCCTGGGCGTCTGCTTCCTGCACGCCGATGCTCGTACTGTTCTCGCTCGATGCCTGACTCACCATAAAGACGCTGATGCCATTGTGGGCGAGACACGAGAAGATACGCCTGTTGACGCCTATCACGCCTACCATCGACAGGCCTGACACCGTAATCAGGGATGTACCCTTGATTGACGAAATGCCCTTGATGGCACGCTCGTCCTGGGCGATTTCCTTCTTGATGACCGTCCCTGGTGCCTGAGGGTTGAATGTGTTCTTGACGAGAATGGGGATATTCTTGATGCAGACGGGATATATCGTAGGAGGATAGATGACCTTGGCTCCGAAGTTGCACAGCTCCATGGCTTCGACGTAGCTCAGCTCGTCGATGACGTACGCTGTCGAGATTACTCTTGGGTCTGCCGTCATGAATCCGTCTACGTCTGTCCATATCTCAAGCTGGCGGGCATCGAGTGCTGCCGCTACGATACTTGCCGTATAGTCGCTTCCGCCACGTCCGAGATTGGTGATTTCTCCGCTCGTCACGTCGCGGCTGATAAATCCGCCCATGACGGTTATCTTAGGAATCTGGGCAAACACCTTGCGCACCATACCATAGGTCTCATCGGCAGAGAGCAAGTTCTTGCCTCCCTTGCGCACGGTCTTGATCAGGCGCATAGAGTCTACCCACCCTGCGTCCTCTATCAGCGTTGCGACGATGCGCGAACTCATTCGCTCGCCGTACGAGAGGATTGCTGCCTCAGTCTTGGGGGTGAGGTCGCGTATGAGATAGACGCCTTGATAGATAGAATGCAGCTCCTCAAGCAGTGTCTTGACCACCGCCATGAGGTCGTCGTGCTTCTGCCCTGCGGGTATGACAGCGTCTATCATCTCCTGATGACGCTGGGCGAGGTCCCAGAAACACTTATGGTAGCCATTATCACCAGCGACGGCCATCTTTGCCGTCTGTATGAGTCTGTCCGTGATTCCACCCAAGGCACTCACAACCACGATGACTGGCTCTTGCTGCTCCTGGACGATTTTCTTGACATTCAATATACTCTCGACGGACCCTACACTGGTTCCGCCAAACTTCATAACCTTCATTTGGTATCGTTTATTAAATATGGTGTATGAAAAGCCATACAATTTTTGCGCACAAAGTTACGACTTTTTAACGAAAGGGCAAAGAGCATTTGACAAATAATCACACACCTACCCCATAATGATGCTTGATTTCCTCCATGACGAAAGTACTCTCGAGCGACGCTATATTGTCGTGTCTGCCAAGCACATCGAGCAGGAAACGCTGATAATACTGCATATCGGGCGACTGTATGCGCAGCAGATAATCGAAGCTCCCCGATATGTTGTAGCACTCCGTCACCTCGGGTATAGCCCTCACCATTTCCGTAAACCTGTTGGCACGCTCTGCGTTGAGCTGGCGCAGCTTGACGCTGCAAAACACCGTAAAGCCCATGTTCAGTTTGGCATCATCAAGTATCGTAGCATACTGCTTGATATACCCCTCACGCTCCAAGCGTTTGACCCTCTCGTAAACGGGCGTGGTACTGAGATGCACCTTTGACGCCAACTCCTTGGTGGTAAGCCTCGCATTTTGCTGCAAAGCCCTCAGTATCTCCCTGTCCTTATCATCGATAGAGATTCTGCCAAAAGACTTATTCTGTTCCATATTGCGACAA
>CALZJL010000200.1 GCA_945787625.1 uncultured Prevotellaceae bacterium | reverse complement strand
GTGCTGACCGCTATGAGTGCATGAAGGCTGCGGGTATCATTGACCCAGCCAAGGTGACTCGTGTGGCTCTGGAGAATGCTGCTTCGATTGCTGGTATGTTCCTCACTACGGAGTGTGTGATCTGCGAGCAGAAGGAGGATAAGCCTGAGATGCCTATGGCTGCGCCTGGCATGGGTGGCATGATGTAATGACGATATGGTGTGGCAGACGTTCTGTCTGCTTGCCTTATGGATATTGTGGGTCTCGGGGACTTGTGTCCCGAGACCTTTTTTGTATGTCTTTTGGTTTTTTATGGCTGGTCGGCTTCGTTATGTCTCGTTTTTTGCATAACTTTGTCTCTGTATTCTTTATTTATATCTGTTTATCTGTACTGTTATGCTTACTACGCTTGTACTTTTGCCTGTGATTGGCTTGCTTGTGGGGGTGGCGGTCAAGTCGCTTGACCGCTGGATTAGGTTGCCTTATACGGTGATGCTTTTCGTCGTCGGGATTTTGTTTGGTCTGTTTACAAGGACGGAGTTTGTGGGTTCTCATGAGGCGGTGCGTAGTGCGATGGATATGATTACGGGTATGAATCCGGATTTCATTCTTTATGTCTTTCTGCCTATCCTGGTGTTTGACGCTGCTTATGAGATGGATCTCAATGCTTTTCGCAAGACTTTGCCTAATGCTGCGCTCTTGGCTGGTCCGGGGGTGGTGATTTGTATGCTGCTGACGGCGGCGATGGTGATGGGCTTGTATTGGGTGGCGGGGGCCTATGATGCTTCGCGCTGGACTTATGCCTTGATGTTCGGGGGCTTGATATCGGCTACTGACCCTGTGGCGGTGGTGGCTTTGCTTCAGGAGTTGGGGACGAGCAAGAGGTTTTCGACGCTGGTGGACGGGGAGTCGCTGCTGAACGATGCTACGGGTCTGGTGTGCTTCATGTTCTTCTATGGGAGTTTTGCCGGTAAGGAGGGGATTGACTTTCCGTTGTTGTATTTCGCGTGGGTCATAGCTTGCAGTTGTGTGATTGGATATCTGGTCTATCGGCTTACTTTGCTCGTGGTGAGGGTGCTGGGGCATCAGGATGTCTTGCAGAATTGCGTTGTGCTGGCTGCCGCGTATATCACGTTTATGGCGGCGCAGAGTTTGTTGGACGTGTCGGGGGTGATAGCACTTGTGGTGTTTGGGCATTTCTTCGCTCAAAATGGGCGTCCCCAGCTTTTGCCTAAGACGAATGCTTTTATGGAAAAGTTCTGGGAGTTTGGGGCTTATCTTTCCAATACGTTGATTTTCCTCATCGTGGGTGTGATCATTGCTGCCAAGGTTGACATTACTTGGACTCATTTGTTCTATACTATTATTATTTATTTGGGTTTGAATGCTATTCGCTATGTGATGATTGCGGTGTTGTTTCCGCTGCTCAGGCGTAGTGGCTATGGGCTGACTCGTGCGGAGGCTGTGGTGCTGGGCTGGGGCGGACTGCGTGGGGCACTGGGCATGTGTATGGCTCTGATGGTGAATTGCAATGAGAATATCCCGTTGGAGACGCGCCATAATATCCTTATCTATACGGCTGGGGTGATTACGCTGACGTTGTGTGTGAATGCTACGACGTGTAAGTGGCTCGTGAACAGGCTTAGGCTTGCTGCTTGATGATGGGTAGGGTGGGTCGTTTTGCTCCTTCGCCTACGGGGCGTATGCATTTGGGCAATGTGATGTGTGCTTTGCTGTCGTGGCTCGATGCCAGGAAGGCTGGGGGTGTGTGGAGGCTGCGTATAGAGGATATTGACTCGCAGCGTTGTAGGCGTGAGTTTGCGTGGCAGCTCATGGAGGATCTGGAGTGGCTCGGCTTGGGGTGGGATGGCGATGTGGTGTGGCAGAGTGAGCGTGGTGATGTCTATCGGCATTATCTGAAGGTGCTTGATGAGATGGGGCTGACGTATTTTTGTGGCTGCTCGCGGGCGGACTTGCTTGCTGCGAGTGCTCCGCATGAGGCGGACGGGCGTGTGGTGTATGCTGGCACTTGTCGTGACAGGGGGCTTAGGGAGGGGGCTGTGCGTCTGCGTGTGCCTGAGTGTCTGGAGAGGCATTGTGGGGATTTTATCGTGAGGCGTAGGGATGGGGCTTGGGCTTATCAGCTGGCTGTGGTGGTTGATGATGGGTTGATGGGGGTGACGGACGTGGTGCGTGGGCGTGACTTGCTGACTTCGGTGCCTCAGCAGCGTTATCTGTATGGGTTGCTGGGACTGAGTTGCCCGGAGTTTCATCATCATCCTTTGTTGTGTAATGCTGGAGGCTTGCGTCTGTGTAAGCGTGACAGGGACTTGGACTTGGGGGTGCTGCGTGGTCGTATGACTGCGGAGGAGGTCGTCGGGCGTGTGGCTCATCTGTGTGGATTGATTCCGGCGTGTGAGCCTGTGTCTGCCGGTGAGCTTTTGCCTTTGTTTGACTGGGAGAGGATTCCTCGGGAGGATATCTTGCTGGGGGACGGGATGGTGTGATGCTGTATGGTGTGGATATAAAGCAGCCGGACTGCATTTGTTGTTGCTGTCCGGCTGTTTGTCGTCGTGTATATGGTGTGGGGTTAGAACTCTGCGTTCTTCGGTGTGCGTGGGAAGGGAATGACGTCGCGAATGTTTTGCATGCCTGTGACGAAGAGGATGAGTCGCTCGAAGCCGAGGCCGAATCCAGCGTGGGGGCATGAGCCGTATTTGCGTGTGTCGAGGTACCATGTCATGTCTTTCATCGGGATATGGCGTGACTGTATCTCGCCGAGGAGTTTGTCGTAGCTTTCTTCGCGGACTGAGCCTCCGATGATTTCGCCGATTGAGGGGAAGAGGACGTCGGTGCCTTGGACGGTTTCTTCCATCTCTTGCCCGTTGAGCATGGGCTTGGTGTCGTCGATCTTCATGTAGAAGGCTTTTATCTTCTTAGGATAGTTGGTCATGATGACTGGCTTCTTGAAGTGCTCTTCGACGAGGTAGCGTTCGTGCTCGCTGGCGAGGTCGTCGCCCCAGTTGCATGGGAATTCGAACTTGCGTCCGTTGGCTATGGCTTCTTGTAGGATTTCGATGCCTCGGGTGTAGGGGAGGCGTACGAAGTCTTCCTTGAGTACGCCTTGGAGTCGCTCTATGAGGCCTTTGTCGACCATCTTGTTGAGGAATTCGAGGTCGTCACGGCAGTTGTCGAGAGCCCAGCGTACGCAGTATTTGATGAAGTCTTCCTCGAGGTCCATGAGCTCGTCGAGGTCCATGAAGGCTATCTCGGGCTCTATCATCCAGAACTCGGCGAGGTGGCGGGGAGTGTTTGAGTTCTCGGCACGGAATGTAGGACCGAAGGTGTA
>CALZJL010000199.1 GCA_945787625.1 uncultured Prevotellaceae bacterium | reverse complement strand
TTAAACAACTCCATGTTTTGTATTATGTCAGATTTAAATTTATTACCATTTGAAGGGAACGAACAGGTTGAGTTGTTGGGTGAAACTCCCTCACCCCTCACCTCTAACCCTTCACCCCTCCTTGAAGACGAGGATGATGACGATTTTGATCGTCCTTATCATCCTGTCGAAAAGGAGAAACTCCCTATCAAGGAGGCTGACTTCCCGATCATCATCCGTCAGCTACTTGCCACCTCACCCTCTAACCGCAAGGTGCCTATCTTCCTTAGCACCCTCAGCCCTCTGGGCGCATTGGCTACTCGTATTCGTCTCAAGTACCCTTACGACATCATGCCTCACGCCATCCTGCTGCAGACCATCATCGAAGCGCCCCCAAGTACCGGTAAGCGTTGCTTTGCAGAGGTCGTTCGACAAATCATCGAACCAACCCTTGAGGCTCGCGACAAGCAGCAGCGAAGAGCCGAGCAGGAGTATCGCGAGAAGAAGAATGCCCGCACTCAGAACGAGAAGATTGGTGAGGCTCCAAAGACCACCATCCGTTGCATTCCTCCAGCCACCTCAAAGACCGTCATCGTGAAGCGAGGCGACTATTATGAGCGCGTTTTGGGCGATACCCTTACGTTCTGGATGTGGGCTGAGGAGTTGGCTCAGTTGGGTGATGCCGGTAAGAGCGGTTTCTCCAACCTTCGTACCGTGATGCGTATTGCCTACGACCTCGGCTCTAAGTTCGGTCAGGACTTTGCTTCGGACAACTCCTACTCTGGTAATGCCGATGTGTGCATCTGTTCTATGTTCTGTGCTACCCCTCAGGATGTAGATGAGATCTACACCAAGAAGGAGGTAATGGGTGGAGGCAGCAGCCGTGTCATCCTCGTTTCGCTCGAAGACGAAGCTGGTGCCAAACCTGCCCTCTTTCGTCCGCTGACCGAAGACGAAAGCACGTTGATTCATGCTGCTCTCGACATCCTTATGCAGGACACCTATGCCGATGATGGTACGCTCCAGCCTATCCGTATGCTCGACACCACCTGGCTCGACAGCTCTGTGGATCGTTTCAGCAATCAGACAGCCAAACGTGTGCTCGAACTCAAAACGGCTGGTCAGGATTATCACTCGCTCGACCATTACCGCAAGCGTGGATCGGTGAACTCCTATCGTGCCGATGGTCTTCTCTACTACCTCTATGATGTGGAGAACCGCATGGCAGAGGCTGGTATTGAGGGAGCAGTGCATCGCGATGAAGACCAGATTCGCAGACTCTGCATCCGTGTGTATCGTTTCCTTTCGTCCTATTGTGTTCGCTCCAACACCAACCGATGGGGCAAGACCTATGAGGATGGCTACCGCAAGCAGAAGGATGGAGCCAAGGTTGACAAGCGTAAACCGCTCATTGAACAGCTCACCACCACCTTCACTCGCGCCCAGTTGGAGGAACTTATCGACAAGAACCAGCTCGATACCGAAGCTCGTTTCTATGTCAGCCAATGGAAGTCAAAGGGCTTGATTGTCAAACTTCGCAAGAATGTTTATCAGAAGATATGATTTCACGTTCCGACATTCAGAAGATCAGTGACCTGCCTATCGAGCAGGTTGCTGATGCCCTCGGGCTCACAGTCAAGAAGCATTGGTCGCTCTGTCCTTTCCACTCTGATTCGCGCCCGTCCTTGTATTATAGGGTTTCTGCCAACAAATACAGGTGCTATGTATGCGAACACTATGGCGGTCCGGTGGATTTGTGCATGCACGTCATGAACCTCAACTTCCACGATGCTGTATGCTGGTTGGCACAAGCCTTCGGAATCGTCATTTCCGAGGAGTATCGCCCCTTCAACGTGAAGCCCAGAGAGGTGAAGCCTGTCCGCAAGGAAGTGCCAGAGGTCTTTGACCCCACACGATTTGCTTCCATGGTTGCCCAACCTGTATTGACCGAAGAGGCGCGTCAGTTCCTGTTTGATGAGCGCAAACTCGACCCTCGCGTCATTCAGTGGTGTGGCATCAGCAGCACGCATACACATCTGCTCATTCCGTATTTTGGTGTGGATGGCACATTGCAGAGCATCCAATGGCGTTACCTTGGCAAGCATGCTCAGCCTCAGCTGCAGGACGAACCTCGCTTCCGTTTCCCGAAAGGGTGTCAATGTCACATCTATGGCTTGCAGATCCTGAAGATGCTCAAACCAGGCGAACCGCTCTATGTGACCGAAGGTGCCAGCGACTGTTGGGCAATGCTCTCCAGTGGACGCAAGGCAATCGCTATTCCGAGTGCCACACTCTTGAAGGACAAGGATATTGAGTTGTTGAGATATGGGATTCCCTCACCCCTAAACCCTCACCCCTCACCTTTAAATCTTCATATCTTCCCAGATAATGATGCCCCAGGCGAACACCTTTTCCTTACGCTTCGAGAACATCTACCGCAAACCGTCCGTCACCAGCTCCCAGCCGGTTGCAAGGACTTCAGCGACTTCTATCTACAGAATGTTAATTTGTGAGTTTGTTAATTTCACTTTCTCAACAATCATTAGACATTATCCATTCAACATTAGACTTTTATATTATGAACATCAAAATCGTACGTTATCGTAAGAAGACCGATACAGTTGACGGTCATCTTTATATCGAAGGTATGCGCATCTGCGATTGTGCAGAAAATGCCAATACCGCCATTAAAACAGGAACTTATCCTGTAGTCATCACCAAGTGCCATCAGCACGCACGCAAGATGCCAGTCATCCTCATCAACGGTGAGGGTGTAGAGGGAAGGGCCGCTATCGCTAAGGGAAATAATCCCTCCCCATCCCCAAAGTGTGAATGCTGTGAGAAACTTGATTTCGTCAGTAATAACACTTCCCTCCCCTTATATTGTCCAATGCTCAAACCCGGAAACGGAGTATATAATCGCACAGATGGAGCCATCATAGTCGGCACCTATCTCGCCCCCGGCTGCTTGACTCACCCCAAGGAAGCCTTCGAGACCATCTACGATCGCCTTCGCAAGTCAGCCGAGCGTGGCCACGAGTTAACGCTCACCATCGTGGAAAACTACCCCAAGCCACCTCGTCACGAACTCACCAACTTCGAGATGGGCCAACAAATCTTACGTCAATTCTAAACCCTGAAAGGGTGAAATAGTATAGCGTGGGGCGTTAGCCCTACGTTATCTCAACCAAGTTTTAACCAGTAGCTCTGTAAGAGCGACATAATTCCATATTATATGAATATACCTACTTTAAGCAAGAACCAAGATCCAACCCTCAGACGCATGGATCGCGTAATCGAAGTTTTCGTTTTCGTTTTGTTTTTCGTGGCAACTTGCCTTATTTGCTGCTC